>JAZLHB010000167.1:0-2741 GCA_045616565.1 Akkermansia sp.
AATGCCTAAACCTCCTAACAACCGCGGACCCCGCCCCCAGGGCGGCAAACCCAGCAACAACGGCCCTCGCCGCAACCCCGCCAACCGTCCCCCCCTGGCTGCACCCAAACCCAAGCCCAAGAATGACGACGGAGAGGGCGAAATCGAGCTGGAAGGCGTTGTCTCCGCCGTGCTGGCCGGCACCATGTTCCGCGTGAAGGTGGCCAACGGACACGAGTTCCTCGCCCACATCTCCGGCAAGATGCGCAAGCGTTTCATCCGCCTCGTCGTCGGCGACCGCGTGAAAATCGAGGTCTCCCCGTACGACATGGAGAAGGCCCGCATCACCTTCCGCATCGGCTGATTCCAACCCCCGTTCCAACCTTTCAGGCAGCCCGCCCAATGCGCGGCTGCCTTTTTTCTGCAAAAAATTTTCAAAATATTGAAAATTTTGCTTGACGTTATCTCCATCCCGTGGTTTAATTCCCCCGCACCAATCCAATGCGCACGTGGCGGAATTGGTAGACGCGCTAGTTTCAGGTTCTAGTGGGTAACACCGTGTTGGTTCGAGTCCAATCGTGCGTATTACATGCAAAGCAAAGGGCTTGCGGTTCTTCCGCAAGCCCTTTGCTTTGCCCCCGTACGGACCCAAATACCCCTGAAAACGCCCGAAAGTGCAAGCGAAAATGCCGACAAGGTGTCACCGCCTATCGGGGACTGGGCCCTCACGGCGCATGTGTCCCAATGTTTTTTGGGATTCTACGAATTCCTGTGGCGGGGCGGATGGCGTCTCTGGCGTTTTACCCACCCGGCCACGTGAATTCACGGGTTTCAGAAAACCATTGGGACACATGTGTGAAAGCCCGCAATCACGCCTAAAACCAGGCCCCATCCGGCTTGCGGCGGATGGGGCTTGTGGATTGCAGCTGTTTAGAGGCTGCTCACTTCCTGCGGCGGCGGGCGCACAGGCCCGCAAGCGCAAGCAGGCTCAGCGTACCCGTCGCCGGTCCAGGAACACCCTGATAGGCTGCCATCGGCATCTTGATAGCCGTGAACTCGTATAAATGACTATTTCCATAACGGGTGGCAATCCCAGTGTTCCGGCAACCCCATTTTTTGCAGGGGAATACCACGTCTGCAGGCATCATGCAGAAAATCCTGCATGCGGATGTGCCAATGGGAAGATGGCGCCACATGTTTGAGCAGATGGCGGCAAACAAATATCAACGGGGCAATGGAGGATTGAGCGTGCATCATGGAGCTGCCGCCGGTCAACGCAGCTGTTGGCTTCACCCATTTGTGTGCCTTTTCAGAATAAACGTAGTCCCATGGCAGGAACGGAGTGTTGTTCATGCGTGGAACGGACAGGAAGGTTTTGTTCCAAATGCGGGCATGGTGTGCGCAATCGTTCCGCAACACACGCAGAGAGGTCAACCATGTGTACAACGTTTTGGCATCTGCACCCCATTGGGCAGAAATGCGGTTTTGCATCTTCTTGCGCGAATGGGTGTAGAAGTACACCACCATTCCGAAATCCATCACCCCGACAGCCATCCACAAGGGAAGATAATCGTGCTTGTCTCCGTATTTGTTGAAGAAGTGGTCAATGAAATCTACGCCGCACGGTTTCACGTTCCCTAACCTGTCTCTCTGAATATGGACACGCTCAAGAGAATTGATGTATCCTTTCCAATGGGGAAAATAGGTTGACTGTGCGTATGCGAATGGAGATTGCCCCTCTGTATGCAGATGGGCTATCTGGCTGCGGAGCGCCACTTCAATTCGCTCAATGGCATCCAGCATCAGGAACCGCAACTTCCGGTCGAAAAGATAATGCTCCCACACTTTCTCGAGTGTGGTGCCCGGCATAAACTCGTTTCTTATTTGGCCATTGCAATCCCTCATACGGAAAGGATGCAGGTAGGCACTGAAGCGATAATACCCCACATGGGACAAGCGTTTCTCCAGGAGCGGCGCGTCTGCCGCAAGTCCGCGTTTGATGAGAAGCTCGGCCTGTTTCGGGACGGAAAGGTGCGGCTTTAAGTATTCCATATGCAAAAAACCCTCCCCATGTTCGCAGTTGAAGGAATCAACGGATTCCAACCCTAGGCGGGGGAGGTTATCTGCATGCAGTATACACGTTTTCTAGAGCATGTCAAGGGGAAAAACGCAAAAAAAGCGTTGCATGCACGTGCCCAACACATGTGTCCCAATGTTTTTTGGGATTCTACGAATTCCTGTGGCGGGGCGGATGGCACGCGAAGCGAATCTTGGTGGTTCTGAGGTATGCGGGCGGGAGACGTCATCCACCCGCCCGGAGGGCGGGTTGCTTCGGGCGCGCCTCACGCGCCCTCACCCTGCGGGCAGGCGCTGCGCGGCTGGCTAACCGGCCTTACAGCCGTCGGCCGTTTTCGGTATGGAGTCGTTAGGCGGGTGGTTATCCCCAGCGTTCCGCACTGGGCTAACTTTGAGCCGCCATCGGAATGGCTCCACATCTTGCGCGCCGGAGGCGCGTTTCTACGCCATGCCCCGCCTTGCGGGGCATGCGCCGGCGCGAGGTTGGCGCATCCTTTCCTGTGGCACGGCTCAGTGCTGTTGCAGCCAGGCAAGCGTGCTTTGCTCCCCGCCTTGCGGGGTGCTTTCCTTTTCCGAGTCAATCATATTTCGCAACTTTTTTGAAAAAAGTTTTCGTGCACCCATGCGCGTGCGTATACGCGTGGGGGGGGCGACAAGACACATCCGCCCTGGGGAGATTTCATCTC
>JAZLHB010000168.1:0-9152 GCA_045616565.1 Akkermansia sp.
AAAGCACGTTCGCATGGCTGCAACAGTAGTGGGCTGCGCCATATGAAAGGATGCTTCAAACACGCGCCAGCGCATGCCCCGCAGGGCGGGGCATACGTAGGAACGCGCCCAAAGGGCGCGCTATATGTGGAGCCATTCCAATGGCGACTCAAAGTTAGCCCAGCGCGGAGCGCTGGGGGTAACCACCATCCAAACGTCTCCGTACCGAACCCCGCTCTGCGGGGTGGATGACGTCACCGGTTGCACGTCTCAAGCCGCCTTTACTGACAAAATTCAAAGGAAGGGGCTTCAATTTTGGGCGATTTTCCTAACGATTGCCTATCAATGCGTAGAAAAAGACAAACTCAATCTTTGGGACACATGTGCAAATGGCCTCAATTCTTTCCCACCAACCAATGAAAAATCGTATTTTTCATGAGCAAATATATCCACTCTGCACTTACTGCCAATATGTTGTATTATGTTCAAAAATGGTTTACAGGGATAATTGGAAGTGATATACTGAAGCCACGGGATGACCGCCAACCGCCCAGTTTCGCTCGAACAGAAAATCCTTCGCGCCACAAGCGCCGAGCGTGCATTCTGGGAAAAAGTAACGATACTCCACGCGCAGGCGCAACGCCCTTCTGAATTGCCGGAACGATACGCCCGCCACTATTACGATGTGGTCATGATGGCGCGGAATATTGCACTGAAACAACGGGCATACGCAGACGTTGAACTTCTCTATAGGGTTGCGTCCTTCAAGCACTATTTCTACAGGGCTGGTTGGGCTGACTACCCCAATGCCAAACCAGGCAGCATGCATCTCATGCCTGACGGACACATCATGGAAAACCTCCAGTTGGATTACGCTTCCATGAAGGCAGAAATGTTGCCCGCCGATGCTCCTTCGTTGGAATGCATACTGGGCGAGCTAAAGACGCTTGAAGCCGAGGTGAACGCGCTGAAGCCCCTGCCGCTGCATATCAGGAACTATCCTGATATGCGACCGTAGCGCAGCGCGGGTCTAAACCCAATCACTCGGCCTTGAGGATGGCGAGCTTTTGCTCGTCCAGCTGCTCCCAGGGAAGGTTGGGCTTGGTGAAGTGGCCGTAGTTGGTGGTTTGGCGGAAGATGGGCTTGCGCAGCCCGAGCACGCGCTCCATGTCCGCCGGCTTGAAAGAGAACGCCTTCTTCACGCGCTCGATGATGGTGGATTCATCCACCTTGGCGCTGCCGAAGGTGTCCACATCTATCATGATGGAGACGGGGGAGGCCTTGCCGATGGCGTACGCCACCTGAAGCTCGCAGCGGTCCGCCAGGCCGGCGGCCACGATATGCTTGGCCACCCAGCGGCACATGTACGCGCCGGAGCGGTCCACCTTGCTGCAATCCTTGCCGGAGAAGGCGCCGCCGCCATGGCGCCCCATGCCGCCATATGTGTCCACGATAATCTTGCGGCCGGTGAGGCCGGAATCACCGTGGGGGCCGCCTACCACAAAGCGCCCGGTGGGGTTGATGAAGAATTCCGTTTCCGGGGTGACGAGCTCCGCCGGCAGCACGCGCAGGATGATTTCCTTGCAGAAGGCGCGCAGGGTGGCATTGTCCACGTCGTCGCTGTGCTGGGTGCTGAGCACCACGTTGAGGATACGTGCAGGGCGTCCCTGCTCATCGTACTCCACGGCCACCTGGCTCTTGCTGTCCGGGCGCAGCCAGGCGGGGCCGCCCTGGTGGCGCACGCGCGCCAGCTCCATCATGATGCGGTGGGCGAACATGATGGGGGCGGGCATGAGCTCCGGCGTCTCGTTGGCGGCAAAGCCGAACATGATGCCCTGGTCTCCCGCGCCCTGTTCAGCGCCGTCCTTGCCCTCTGCGGCACGGGCGTCCACGCCCTGCGCTATGTCCGGGCTCTGGGTGGAGAGGTAGTTGGTGATATCCACGGTCTCCGCGTTGAAGAGCTCATCGTCCGCCGGGGTGCGGTAGCCGATGGCGCGGATGGTGTCGCGCACGATTTTCTCGTAGTCGATTTTGGCCTGGGTGGTGATTTCCCCGGCCAGGATGACATGGCTGTCCTTGACGAGCGTCTCGCAGGCCACGCGGCTGGCGGGATCCTGCTCCAGGCAGGCGTCCAGGATGGAGTCGGAGATGAGGTCCGCCACCTTGTCCGGGTGGCCTTCTCCGACGGATTCTGATGTGAAAACGTGCAGGTGTTTCATTTATTCGTAATTGGTGAAGGAGAAATCGGTGAGGCCGCTGGGGAGCTGGTCCTTGGCGCGGCCGAATTCCGCCATGGCGGAGGTGGCGATGACGGCGGCCTTGTTGCTGATGTCCGGGGAGCGGTCCAGCATGCACTGGAACACATCCCACAGCAGGGTCATCTCATTGCGGAACTGGGAGTCCTGGATGAGGTAGTGGCGCATGCCGCGGTTGAAGATGGCGCGCATTTCATCATGCGTGAGGTTGCCGCTCACCTTCTGGTGCAGGGCGGCGGCATCCTGCTTCTGGCACTCCGTGCGGGCAATGAGGTTGGCGCGCTGCTGCATGAGGTTCACATCATACGCGTTTTTGCGCATGGCAGCGAGCAGGCGCAGGTGGTCCTTGCGCACGGGGCAGGTGCGCAGGCAGGAATCGTTCACCACCACATCGAACCTCTCCGGCTCCTTGATGCCGTCCAAAATGGAGGGCTTCACGGCATCCGCCGGGTGCAGGCCCACGCGGGCGTACTTGGCGGCCAGGCGGTTGTACAGGTCTGCCGTGCGGCGCCCCGGTTCCGCCACCAGGCGGTTCATGTGGCACAGGATGGGTGCGCCCGGCACCACGGAGAGAATCTTGTCGCGCAGCTTGTCGCTGGCTACGGAGATGGCGTTGCGGTGGTTCTGGTTGTTCTTGAGCAGCTCCTGCACCAGCATCATGCCGTACGGGTCCTCCAAATCCGCATCCGTGAGGAACGGGTTGTCGAACACCAGGTGCACGCCGATGTTCATCTTGGCGTAATCCTGCAGCAGTGCGGTGTAGCGCTCGAAGGCAATCGGGCGGCGCTGCACAAACCAGTCCAGCGTCCACAGGCAGGGCGGCGCACCCATCACGTTGTCCACGCGGCGCACGCCCAGGTGGTTGCTCATGTACCCACCGAGCAGCTTGAGCGAGCGGTCGAAGCGGAAGGCGCCGCCCACGGTCCAGGTGGCGTTGGGCACATAGTTTGCCGTGAGGTAGGCGAGCCGTTCGAGCGCCTCCTGGTCGTTGATGGCTTCAGGTTCCTTTTCGTTTTCGCTCATGGCTCGGGGTGGGGGAGGATGGATTCCCAGAAAAGCTGGCCGTTGCGGTGCATGGCGTTCTCGTCCTCCGCATCGTTTCGCAGGGCGATGCGCAGCAGGTCGAACACGATGGACGCGGCGTTGGAGATGCCGCGCCCCTGCAGCTTGAAGTGGCGGAAGCCCATATCATACAGCCGGGCGATTTCCGGTGTGTTGAGGGCGAGCACGTTCTTGGTCTCGTGCGCCAGCAGGGTGAAGAGGTTCTGGCAGCCGTTCTTGCTCTGCCGCTTCTCGAACTCAGAGCTGTCATACCCCGTGAAGTTGAGCGACATCTCTGAAAGGCTCTTGTAGTGGAAGGGGCGCAGCGGGCAGTTGCGGATGCAGTATTCGTTGATGAGCAGAATGTAGCGGTCCTTGTCCTCCAGTTTCTCCAGCAGGTCGTAGTTCAGCACGTCGTCCGGGTGTACCATCACGTCGTCGTACTCGTCCGCCAGCTTCTTGTAGGTGTCCAGGTTGCCCTTGCCGCCGCCGTTGGTGATTTTCAGGATGGAGGAGATGAGGCGCAGCTCCGGGAATTTTTCCCGAATGTGGTCGCGCAGCAGGTCGTTCGCCAGGATGACGGAGTTGCGCTTGGTGGGATTGTGGCGCGTGAAGAAGGTGCAGATGGCGTTGCCCAGGGGATCCGCCAGGTGCTTTTCCTCCAGCGCCAGGTTGGTGAAGGTGAGGAACACGGCAATCTTGCGCTGCTCGTATGCCAGGCCGGCGGCGCGTATTTCCTCTGCAGAGCGCATGAGGTGCTGCAGCACGCGCCCGCTGTTCCACAGGCACAGCGGGGACCCGTGCACCATGTGGAACGGCTCGAATCCCAGCAGCAGGCGGCAGTAGTCGAAGAACGACAACAGCTCGCGGTCGTGCGTGAACGCACCGGAGACATCCCAGTCCGCTTCCGGCCACTGTGGGTTCAGGTATGGTGAAACACCGCTCATGCGCGCGCATGGTAGCACACCCCCACCCGGATTTCAAGCGCATTGCGCGTCCGCTTATTTCACGGATTCCTCCTCTGCGAGGTGGCGCAGCTCCTCGTTGATGGAGGCCATGGCGTCAATGATGCGGTCGTTCACGCTGTGGCGGCACATGCCCTCCGCCATGCGGGTGGCGTTCAGGATGGCGCGGCCGTTGGCAGAGCCGTGGGCGATGATGGAGACGCCCTTCACGCCCATGAGCGGGCAGCCGCCCACGGAATCTGCATTCAGGCGGTTGCCGATATCGCGGAACACGCCGCGCATGCCCAGCGCGCCCATCATGGCGAGCGGGCTCTTCTTGATGCCGTCTTTGATCATGTGTGCAAAGGTCTTGGCCGTGGCCTCCACGGTCTTGAGCAGGATGTTGCCCGTGAATCCGTCCGTGAGCGCCACGTCCATATCACCCTCGAAAAGGTCGTGCCCTTCCCGGTTGCCGATGAACTGGAAGGGCAGCAGCTGCTTGTCCGCCAGGTGGCGCAGCAGGCGGTGCGTTTCCTTGGAGAACTCGCTGCCCTTGCAGTCTTCCGTGCCGTTGCTCATCACCGCCACGCGCGGTTCCGGGATGTTGTAGATGTAGCGCGCCATCATGGCGGACATGACCGCGTACCCCACCAGGTGGCTGGGCTTGGCATCCGGGTTGGCCCCGGTATCGCTCACCAGCACATAGCTGCGGGAATTGGGGATGGGGGAGACAATGCCCGCGCGCTCCACGCCCGGCAGCAGGCGCAGCTTGATGGTGCAGGCGGCCACCTCTGCGCCCGTGTTGCCGGCGGAGAGCACGGCATCGCACACGCCGTCCTTCACCAAATCCACCGCTATGCTCATGGAGGAGTGCTTCTTCTGGCGCACGGCCACCAAGCCGCTTTCATCCATGCCCACCACCTCTGATGCGTGCACGATTTCCAACCGTGCGTCCCCGCCGAACCCGGCTGCATCACAGCGGCGCTTCAGCTCCGCCTCGTCTCCCACCAGGTAAAGCTTCTCCAAGGCGTCCACGTGTTGCAGCGCCTGCTTGGCTCCGTCGATGTTGATATCAGGGGCGTTGTCGCCCCCCATGGCATCCAGTGAAAGTTTCATGGCGATTGCTCGGTTCTTTTTGCGGGATAAAAAGCTCGCCTACACTCTAGCACCCGCGCGCCGCTTGTCAATAAAAAAACCGCCCCACCAAGGCGGGGCGGTGTTAAAAGAAAGACAACGCGGGGAATCAATCAGTCAACGAGCTTGACGATGACCTCTGCACCGCTCTGGGTCTTGTAGGTGCCGCACTGCGGGCAGGCGGTGTGACCGGGAACGGCGGCGCCGCACTTGGGGCACTTGCCGAGCTTGGGAGCCTTCCATGCCTTGGCGGCAAGGCGGGAGCGCTGCTTCATCTTTGACGTTCTGCGTTTAGGAGCTGCCATAATCGTGTATTGGTTTAAAGATTGCTTTAATGGGCGGTTTCAGCGTTGTTTGGGAAGCTTGTCGAGCACGTCCCACACGCTGTCGCCGCTCGGGGTGGCAGAGTCTACACCCGAACCGGGGTTTTTGTCCAGCCTAAAATCACGAATTATGTCATTTTTTTCACAATCGAGCCCCGCATGCTCGCATTTGGGGTAGCTGGGAAGGATCAGCACAAGCTCCTCGCGCAGGGCTTCCGTGGCATCGAACGCGCCCTTGCCGCCCACATCGAAGGAGAGCGTGGCATCCGTGATTTCCGCCGTGTAGTCAAACCGCGCCAGGCAGCGGTTGCAGCGCATGTTGAACTGCGCGCTCAGGCTGCCGCGCAGCACCAGCTCGTGCTCGTACAGCTGGGCATCCAGCGCATAGTGCAGCGGCCCGGCGGAGCGCAGGTCCTCCGTGTCGATGCCGAACACCGCTCCGTCGATATCCCCTTCCAGGTAGCGCCCCTCCTCCGGGAAATCCTCCAGTGAAATGATAAGCCGGCTGTCCATGCCCCTACAATATCGCGTCCCCTCCCCGTGTGCAAGTAAATTCAGCCAACCGTTCGCGGCGCCAGCGCAAGGGAGCGCGGCGGTGAATGCCCGCGCACAAAATAAATGCGCGGCTGGATTGTCTCCCCTTTGCCGTCAAGGGGTCAGCCGCGTGGCCCATATGTGCACCAGGCCAATGGGCCCGCAGATGATGTTGAGCGGGATATCCACCACATCACCGATGAGCACCAGGGGGTAACGCAGGCGGTTGCCCCAGGTGCGCTCAGACGGGACGTTCTCCGCCAGTGTCTCAAGTTGGCACACTCTTTCCGGTTTCAGCCGTTCCGCCCCCTCCAGGTTCACCTTGTCCTCCGGCAGCACCGGGTATAACTGCCAGCTCAGGGGGCTTTGGGACAGCAGGGGGGCAGGTTCCTGTGCCAACTGGTACTGCCGCGGGGTAAGCACGGCATAATACACCGCGGAGGGCATGCGGCTCTTTTCCTCGGCGCGGGGAACATTGTTGAGGTTGCAGGAGCTGGGCCAGCCTCCGGACGGGGTCATTGCCAAAGGAGTCCTGGAGGGGCAATACACCACATCCAAACGCACATAATACCGCCCGTCCTTACGGTAGACCTCCGTGCTGCGCTCATGACCGTAATAAACTGTCGCGGAAGGCAATGGCAGTTTCAATGTACCGCGGCGCGAACTTGGAAGTGTGCGGCACGTGGCCTGCATTGTGCATGGCAAGCCGCTGCTGAAGGTCCTGCGTGGAGCCGGTGTAATGGTGGCGGCCTGTGGCGCAGTCGCGCAGGATGTAGACGTAGTAGAATTGTTGGGGAGTGTGCATGGGAGAAGATGAGGGGGCTTGTTCAAAGCGCACGCGGCCCGCTTCCGCCCTGGCGGGCTTCAGCGTGGCAGCCTCCCTTTTTTACATTCCGCTGCGCTTCATGTAAAAAAGTTCGGCTTGGCAAACCAGCTGGCTTGCCAAGCCGGAGGTTTTTCTCCGCAAAAAACGGGGCTGGGGCATAGGGGATTCGAACCCCTGACCTGTTGCGTGCGATGCAACCGCTCTACCAACTGAGCTAATGCCCCGTGTGGGCAGGATTATACGCAGGTGCGGCGGTTCGCGCAAGCACAATGTGATGATTGATGCAAAAAAACGCGCCATGATTCAAGAACGATGGCGGGCCGCCTGCGCTGTGCAGACGGCCCGCCCGCTTATGCGATAAGCGCAACAAGCTTCCCGCAATCAGAACTTGAACGCAAAACCGGTGCGGATGCCGTGGGCGGTTTGGCGGTGGGTGGCGTAGCCGTTGTTGTTGTTCCTGGCGGTGTTGCCCGTGAACTGGTAGGCTACAAAGAACTCTGTGCAGGGGTTGAAGTTGAGGCGCAGGCCGGCTTCTGCGGAATAAGCGAAGCCCCAGCCGGAGTCGTGGCCGTAGAAGAGCTCGCCTCCGTATTCTTGCTGCCTGTGCTTGGAGCTCTGGTTGGAAATGCCTGCGTTCACCCCCACATACAGGGAAGAGTGGCTGCACACCGGGAGCGTGTAGCGGTAGCCCGGCATCAGGCTGAACGTGTGCATGCGCACGCGAGCATTCTCCGTCCAGGATTCGCCGTCTATTTCATAGGCGCCGTCCGCCCAGGAGCGGGCGCCGAAACCGTAGGCCAGGCGCAGGGTCATGGCGTGGTTGCGGTTGAAGTCATACAGGGCGGTAACATCCACGCCGTTGGTGCGGATTTCCTTGCAGGGGGACCAGTCCTTGTAGATGTCGTTTGCCGCCCAGGAGATGAAGTAGCCGATTTCCAGCCCGTGGCCGCTGTCCACGGCGGGTGCGGTGACAGCCGGAGCGGGTGTGTTGTAGATCAGCTTCTGGCCTGCAAAGGTGGGCAGGGCCAGCATGGCGGCAAGAATGATTGCTTTTTTCATGGTGGTATCTTGGTTTTACCGGGGAACATTCCCCCGCATGGGGCATGGTAGCAGCCATCTTGTTCCGTGTCAATGAAAAAGCAGGCGGCCATAACGACCGCCTGCTTGAGAGATTCTATACTGTCAGCGGGAATTAGAAGTTGAAGCCGACACCCACGCGGGCCTGGTGGCCGTGCTGGCGATGGGCGACCCGTATGCCTTCAATCTTCGGGCTGGCGGTGTTGCCGCAGTACTGGTAGGCCATGAAGCCGTACACGGAGCTGCAGAAGTTGTAGCGCAGACCTGCCTCTGCGGAGTAGGCGAAGCCCCAGGTGGACTTGTGGTCGGTGCCCACAGGACCAACCTCTGCATACCAGTTCAGTTTGTAGCTGGCGTTGGCGATACCCGCGTTGGCACCCACGAACCAGGACAGCTTGTCCGTGATGGGAGCCGTGTAGCGGTAGCCGGGCATCAGGCTGAAGGTGTGGATGCGCACCTTGTCCCACATACCCCAGGGTTCTTCATTGGCCCACTCGTTTGCAAACTTTTCACCGCTCCAGCTGTAGCCGAAGCGCAGCGTCACGGCGTTGTTCTCATCGATGTTGTACACACCCGTGATGTCGGCGCCGATGCTCTTGATTTCCTTGCAGTGGCCGTTGTTGTTCCAGTCCTGGAAGATATCCGGCACGCCCCAGGTGTAGTTGGCGCCAAGCTCCACAGCCCAGGGGGAAACAGCGGGAGCGGGAGCCGCAGGCTGCACCGGAGCCTGCTGGATGATAACCTTCTGGCCTGCAAAGGTGGGCAGGGCCAGCATGGCGGCAAGAATGATTGCTTTCTTCATAATGATGTATCTTGGTTATGTTGGTTCGGGGAACACGCCCCGCCTGCCGTAGGATAGCACTATTCGCCTTTGGTGTCAAGAAAAAGCAGGCGGTCATCAGGGCCGACGCATTTAATTTTTCTTGACAATTTGCAAAAGATGAGCATGCAAAATACTACTCGGCGAGCCAGTAAATGTATTAAAATTGAAGTTTTTTTGTTTTTTTATTCTTTTATGTGTTGACTTTTGTTATATATA
>JAZLHB010000169.1:0-4578 GCA_045616565.1 Akkermansia sp.
TCCAATTGACCTCAACACCACCCCGGGTGGCTGCTTTCAAAAAACTTGATTCAAGCTCAATTCAAAATAGTACATAGTAAATCGTAAATCCCCCGCGCCGCCTTGCGGATGCCAGTCCTCCCCAACCCGGAAACTGCACCAAACTTTCAACAAACCGGCCCTGCAAAGACACCCGGGCACACGGCGCCGCAAAAGAAAAACGCCGCAGCCTGGTGGTCACAGCCTGATGGCCCCACCCGGTCCCATTCCGAACCCGGAAGTGAAACATCAGCACGTCGATGGTAGTCGGACGACAGGTCCCGCGAGAGTAGATAGCCGCCAGGGCTAACAAAGGCCGCCGAGCGAAAGTTCGGCGGCCTTTTCCGTTTTCAGGCTATCCACCTGCGGGCCCTGTCGTCCCCGTCCACCGCTGCGCGCAGCGCGGCACATAGGGCGAGCCACCAAAGGGGTGGTGTCAAGGCAAGGTAGTCCGCCAGGGCTAACAAAGGCCGACGAGCGAAACTGCGGTGTCAGGCTATCTGCCGCGCAAGCGGTATTTCTGCTGCGGGTGCCGCGGGGATTCCGGGTGGGTGGGTTCAATTTCGCGCGCCTTCAGTGCCGGAGCCAGGTAGCGGGTCATGAAATGTGCGCGGTTTTTCAGGCCGAGCCTCTCCATAAGCTCCCTCACACCCAGCGGACCCTCTGCCAAATGCCGCAGGAGCGCTTGTTGCGGCGCAGGGCTGGGCGCAGGGCTTGTACGCTGCTTATATGGTGCTTGTATGGTAGGCCGTACAAGCATGGCACGGTTTTTCAGCTCGTGCGTTTCCCCCAAGAGAAGGTTGCGGAAAAAGCGTTGCAAGAACTCGGGTGCGCGGTCTATGCCTTTCCGGACATTTTGGTAGTTGGCGCGCACCAGGGCGTTGCGGAAATACCAGGAGTGCTTGGCGAACAAATCGTTTTCCACTGTGAATCCCAGGGAGCGCAGGTAGAGGATGGTGAACACGGCCGTGGTGCGGGTGTTGCCCTCTCGGAAGGGGTGTATCTGCCAGAGCTTGGAGACAAACTGCACCAGGTGGTCCACCACTTGCGCGGGCGTGAGCCCGGCGTACGCAAAGCGTTTCTCTTGGTCCAGGTCGTAGGATATCACGCTCTCCAGCTCCGTGTGGGAGACATAGAGCACGCTCTCACCCTGCAGCACCCACTCTTTCTTGCTGATATCCATGGTCCGCAGCGTGCCCGCAAAGTCGTACACGCCGTTGAACAGGCGGCGGTGGACGGATATGAATCCCGCCACGGAAAAGGCCAGCGTTTGGCTGCCGAGTATTTGTGCGATATTGGCGGAAACCTTGTCGGCTTCCTCTGTGGCGGTGTCTCCGTCAATGCGCTTGGAGCGTGATTCGTAGTAGCTGCGGATGCACGCCTGCGCGTCCTCCATGCTGATTTCTCCCTCAATGTGGCGCCTAGCGGTTTCCCGCAGGTAGGCGGAGGGTTTCAAGCCGTCCACCTCCTGCAGGCCCATTGCTGTCATCCAAGCATAGCCCTTGGCCCGCCGGGAGGGTTCCCCCTGGAGGATATACTCGTCAAACTCGCCTGGAGCCTTGCCTTTCAACCCCTTTATTATACCTTTTCCCCCGCCGTTTTCAAGGCGGAACCAACGCGCGCACCAGCCGCAGGCAAGATTTTCCTTGCATCCGCCCGCGCCATCCGCTAGAATGCTACCCTCTCTAAATCCCAAATCCCAAATCCAAAATTCCAAATCATGAAGCACCTCCTCCTCACCGCCTCTCTCTCCCTTCTTACGCTCGGCACCCATGCCGCCACCGTGGAAGATGCCGCCAAAACCGCCCAGGCAGCCATCAACGCCGCCAACGAGCAGGGCAAGACGCCCCTCATGCTCGCCGCCGAGGGTGACAAGCTCGACGATGTGAAGAAACTGCTCGCCGATGGCGCCGACGTGAATGCCACAAATGATAACGGCGTCACCGCGCTCATGTGTGCCTGTGAGATTGATGGCTCTTCCATCATCCAACCCCTCATTGATGCCGGCGCAAATGTGAACGCCAAGGACAAAAACGGTTTCACCCCGCTCATGTTTGCCGCCCGCACAAACAAGGAGAACGTGGAAATCCTCATCAAAGCCGGCGCGGATATCAAGGCCAAGAGCAGCGCGGGCGACACCGCTCTCCACTTTGCCTGCATGAACCGGCAGCCCGAATGCGCGGACGCTTTGCTCAAGGCCGGCGCGGATATCAACGCCATTGGTGACAATGATATGACCCCGCTGGGCAGCGCCGCCGCCAACAAGGACCTTGATACCGTCAACCTCCTTATCGCGTCCAAGGCAGATGTCAACCTCCAGCCCCAAAACCGCGGGTACACCGCGCTCATGCACGCCGTTTATGCCGGAGATGCGGATTGCATCAAGGCCCTCCTGGCAGCCAAGGCGGCGGTGAACGTCGTCTGCACCAACGGTTACACGCCGCTCATTCTCGCGTGCGACAGGGGAGATGCAGAAAGCGCCCTCATTCTCCTGCACGCCGGTGCCAATCCAAAGGTTGAGGCGGAAGACGGCACCACCCCGGCCTCCTGCGCGGAAAAATCGGAGGAAGAGGAACTCGTCAATCTCATCAATCTCATCAATCTGGCCCTGGCCGGGGAAAAGCTCCCGGATCTTCCCGCCCCTGAACAACCCGCCGCCGAGGAAGAGCAGGACGACGGCGAACAAGAGCCCGATGAGTTCAGCGAAGCGGAATAAGGCCGCCTCCCTCACTCCCATCAAAAAAAGCAAATCCGGCACCAGCCGGATTTGCCCGAAACCGTCGGCGCATGGCGCGCCCCGAACTTTTTTCCTAATCCTAATCCTAATCCTAATCCTAATCCTAATCCTAATCCTAATTTCCCCATCCTACCGCTTCTTCTTGGGCGCCTTGATACCCGTGGTCTGGTGCCAATTGTTGAACACCTTGTCTGCGCGGGCGCTGTCCAGCACCTCGCCCTTGTTGTTCACCACAATTGCCCAGGGGAAGCGGCGGTTCAGCGTGTAGCCTGGCAGCTTTGCCGTCTCCGGGGAAGAAGTGAGGATGCAGGGGAAATCCGCCTTGTACTTCTTCATGAACTCAATCGCCGCCTCCGGCGTGTTGTCGCCGTTCACATAGATAATCTCCACCTTCTTCTTGGACATCTCCTTGTACTGCTCCACCACGTGCGGCATCTCCACATTGCAAGCCGCGCACCAGGAGGCGGACATCAGGTACACATAGAACTTGGCCTTGGGGTTGGGGCGTTTTTCCGTGAGGAAGGGAATATCCTTCACGGCCTCCGCCACCACGCTGCCCGGCTTTTCATCCTTGGCAGCCGCCTTCTGGGCCGGGGCAGCCTGCGCGCAAGGCACCGCAGCCAGCGCCCCCAGGGAGAGAATCAGTGTAAGAAATATCTTGTTCATGAAATTTCAGGTGAGGCGTGGCGGACTCCCGGGCGCAAGGCCCGCAACCCGCCGCCGCTATTGTAGGCGCACGCGCCGCCATGTCAAGCATGACTTCACCCCGCCCGCCAAGTTTTTTTGAGAAAGCCGCAACCCGCCGCCGCACCTTCTCATGCCAAATGGTTTGAACAAAGCCCGGAGTTATGGTATAAGCGTGCGCCACAGGCGCCAAGCTTCTTCAAATCGTAAATCGTAAATCGTAAATCGTAAATCGTAAATCGTAAATCGTAAATCGTAAATCGTAAATCGTAAATCGTAAATCGTAAATCGTAAATCGTAAATCGTAAATTCCCCGATGTTTTCCGGCATCTACAGCACCGTCTGCAGCGGCATAGAGCGCAGCATGCCGCTGCTCATCCTCGCCGTGGCAGCACTCTGCCTGCTGGTTCCCGCCTGCGGCCTTTGGGTGGCCCCCTCCGCCATCGGCCCGCTGCTGGCCGTCATCATGTTCTGCATGGGCATGCACCTGCGCGTGGCAGATTTCCGGGAGCTCGCGCTGCACCCGCGCTACATCCTGCTGGGCTGCGCGGCGCAATTCACCATCATGCCCGGGCTCGCCTATGCCCTGGGCAAGCTCCTGGGGCTGGAACCCGGGCTCTTCGCAGGGCTCGTGCTGGTAGGCGCATGCCCCGGCGGAACCTCCAGCAACGTCATCACCTTCCTTGCCCGCGGAGATGTGGCACTGTCCGTGGGCATGACCACCGTCAACACCCTGCTGGCCCCCATCCTCACCCCGCTCGTCGCCTGGCTCCTGCTGCGCACCACCGTGGATGTGGAACCGTGGGACATGATGCTCTCCATTGCGCTCATGGTCATAGCCCCCATCGGGCTGGGCATGCTGTGCAGCCGCTTTGCCGCGCGCCACCCGCGCGCCACCGCCGCCACACCCTCCCTGGCCGTGCTGGCCATCTCCGGCATTGTAGCCTGCGTGGTATCCCACCAGGCGGACCACCTGCTGCACAGCGGCTGGCTCATCCTGCTTGCCGTGGTATTGCACAACCTGGGCGGCTTCGGCTGCGGCTTCCTCCTGGCCCGCCTGCTGCGTCTCAACCCGGCCAAAACCAAGGCCCTGTGCGTGGAAATCGGCATGCAAAACAGCGGGCTCGCCACCGCCCTGG
>JAZLHB010000170.1:0-1797 GCA_045616565.1 Akkermansia sp.
TAACCGCCTGATATTTCAGCAAAAGTGTTTCGGGCAGTTTTGGCAAGGTTCGCGGTACTGCACGCCCTGGACACCCTTTCCGGCACACCCTTGCACTGGCGCGCACTTCCGTGCACTCCGCTAGGCGAGCCGAGGTCGGAAAATCGCAGTATGCTCATTTTGAGTTGGTTGTGAAAACATAAAACAAAAGGAACAGCCCAAACCAGCGGTTTTTCCATGGAAAAAAAGTTCGAGATTCTCGTTGCCCGATTACAAGGCACACACAGGCAATGAATTACAAGGATAGTGTGCAATCGGGGTCATCGGTATGAATTGCAAACCCTTGCCAAATCCGTGAAAAACGGCAAATCAAGACAAAGAGTCCTCAGCAGGGGGCTGTGTGTTCAACTGTTGCACAAGGGCATGGATGTGGACGCAGGATGCGATGCATTCCATGCCATCCAATTCTCCCAGCTTTTCGCTTTTGGTGGTATAGGAATCGCCGCCGAACATGGTAAAAAGTCGTGAGATCAAATCATTCGTGGGGGCAATGTGGATGTTGCCTACATCGGTGCCGGGGATTAGGCTTAAGCTGACTTTCGGTTTATCCTTTTCCCAAAAGATGCTTATGGGCTTGTCAATCGCGTTGAGACGGCAAAAGCGTTTCGTCGTGAGGAAGTAGTCACATGTTGCGATGCGTTTTTTCTCTTTGCGGGATGCACTGTAGCTCAAAACACTCATCAACAGCCCCAGAAAGGCAAGAATTCCGCAAAAAAGACGCATAGAGCTGCCTGTTGCTTGCGCCAGTCCGGCAAGCCCGCCCAGTCCGGCGGCGAAGGTAACCGTGCAGATGACGGTGTTGACCAGTCCTTTGCCGGAACGCCGCCACAGTAGCTCGAACTGAGGAGCCGTGGCATACACAAGTTCTTCCTTCTCCTGCAGGAGTGATTTGAGGATCGCCATATTTTGCTCGTAGAATGAGGAATGATGCTGCGGTAATGCGTCATGGCCTGCTTCCGGCAACTCGGCGGCTGTGGTGGCGGGTTGGGGCGCATCAACCATTCCACGATCTGCTCTGATGGGGGAATCCCAGTTCAAGCACTCCCAGAAATTGGTGAAGGAGAATGGAAAAAGCGGGAAAAGCAAAGCGGCAACAAAGAGCAGAGCGACCGATGCGTATGATGCTTTGAACAGAGCCATGATATCCGCAAAACCGCATACTTCGGCAAAGTTGCTGCCTGACGGCAATATCGTATTGAGCCCCATCATGGCCAGGTAGATGAGGAGAGGCACCACCAACAAAATCGGACTGGTGAGCTTCGCGATTTTGCCGTATCGCTTTTCTTCTTCTAGTTGCTTAGCCGCCCGGAACATCAGGAAGAGGGAAGGAAGCCACCAAAGGAAGTTCCACGCCTCTGACGCCAGAACCAGAACGATGACCTGAAACACCAGGCCCTGCCACGTTTCTCCTTCAGGGCAAAGCAGTATAAAAATCCCCAGTGACAATCCATAAGAGACAGCGAGAGTCGCAAGGGAAAATTGTTTGTTCATAGCTTATGGTTCTTTAATGGTTATTGTAAATAAACATCATGACAAAATAAAATCTTGTAGTATTCCAAAGCTTCTACTACAACGAGTTGTCATGTATAGCCTTTTTCGTTTCCTTGTAATTTTTCTCTTTTCTTTATGGTGGCTCCCTGTTTTTGACAGTTGGCGGCCATCTTTAATCCGCGCTGACAGAGGGTAGGTTCCTTATACAACTTGGGAGTATTGTTTGTCAAGCCATTTTTTCAGCGATTTTGGAGCGGAGGCACAGCG
>JAZLHB010000171.1:0-23536 GCA_045616565.1 Akkermansia sp.
TTACTAGGTACCAGGTACTATGTATTATTTCCAAAGTTCGCGCGCCCTGTTGGGCGTCCGGCTTTTTTTCTTGTCTTTTGCCTGCCCCGTTGATACAAACGGGATGGAATCTTTGATGCAGCCATGAAAACAATCCACAACGCAGCTCTTGCAGCACTGCTTGCCCTGCCCGCCCTGAGCGTTGCATACGGGCTGGACCAAGCCAAACCCAAGTCCGTGCTTCAGGAACAAATACGGATTTTCAAGAGCGCTGCCTCCACTCTATCTGAATGCGCCACCAAGGCAGATCTCCCCAAGACTGAGGCCGCCATCCGCAAACTCATCAAGGCCCAAAACCAGGTTAACGATGCCGCCCAGGCCATGTCCATGGAGCAATTGGAGGCTCTCCAAGAACTGCGCGACGCGAAACTCGCCAAGTCGCAGGAAAAGGCCCAGAACGCCTTTGCAAACGCCTTGTTCCAATTCTCCGAAATCTTCGGCGACGACGCAGAGGAACTTTCATCCCTCATCACCGAGCTCCGCCACCTCATAGACAGCGGCCCCGCCTAGGCCGGTGCATTGCGGCTTGACATGCCGCCCCACCATGCTACCATTTTACCCCGCGCACGCACCAGCATCATTTCCTAATCCTAATCCTAATCCTAATCCTAATCCTAATCCTAATCTTAACCTAATCCTAATTGCCGCCATGAGCGGCATCCAAGCCATGCTCACCGCCAATCCCTACATCTCCTCGCTCGTTCCCTACAAACCCGGCAAACCCATTGAGGAAACCGCTCGCGAAATCGGCATGCAGCCGGAGGACATCGTCAAGCTCGCCTCCAACGAAAACCCGCTCGGCCCCTCCCCTCTCGCCGTCCGCGCCATGCAGAACGCATCTTGGGAATCCAACCTCTACCCGGACGGTTCCGCCTTCACCTGCCGCCAGCGCATCGCCTCCTTCCATGATGTCGCCATGGAACAAGTCGTCACCGTTGCGGGCAGCAGTGAGCTCCTTCTCCTTCTCAGCCTCGTCTTCCTCGGCCCCGGCACCCACGCCATCGCCGCTGACCACAGCTTCGCCCTCTACAAAATCCTTTCCCAAACCGTCAACGGAGGATACGTCTCCATCCCCAACAAACCGGACTTCTCTTCCGACCTCCAGGCCACTCTCCGCGCCATCACCCCGGAGACGCGGCTTGTCTACATCGCCAACCCCACCAATCCTCTCGGCACCATGGTCCACCAGCAGGAGCTGGACGACTTCATGGCAGCCGTCCCGGACCACGTCGTCGTTGTCTTTGATGAAGCCTACATCCAGTACGCAGACAAGCAGCCAGACACCATCAAATACCTGGACCAAGGCAAAAACGTCGTCGTTTCCCGCACCTTCTCGAAAGTGTACGGCCTTGCCGGGCTGCGCGTCGGGTACGCCGTCACCACCCCCAGGATTGCCGCGTACCTCAACCGCACCCGCTCACCCTTCAACGTCTCCTCCATTGCCCAAGCCGCCGCCACCGCCGCCCTGAACGACACCCACCACCTTCAGCGCACCGTCTCCCTCAACCGTGCCGGCCGCCAATTCTTCGAGCAGCAGTTCCAAGCCCGCGGCATCTCCTACATTCCCAGCAACACCAACTTCATCCTGGTCAAAATCGGAAACGGACTGGATTGCTTCAACAAATGCCTGGCCCAAGGCGTCATTCTCCGCCCCATGGCCGCCTACGGCCTCCCGGAATACATCCGCATCACCATCGGCACCCAAGAACAAAACGAACGCTGCATCAAGGCAATGTTTGAGGAGGATTAAGAAAATTCCTGCACACAGCGCGGGAAGTCGCTTCTCCTAAACGCGAACTCCCCTACCCCCTCGGCGCGCAGCTCTATCGCCTCAGATGTCCAGTATACTGGACTATGCAACACCCCGGATGTTGACTATAATCTGCATCTGATGAATGATGCAGATATTCTGCACTTGCATATGTGCAGTATAGAAAAAGTCAGCGTGCCTTGAAAATTGCACGGAACAAATACTTTGCACTTACCTCATAGCCTTTTTTACCGAAGAAACGCGTGAGAGAAAAGACAGATAACTTTCAGCAGATACCAGAATTCGCTTGAAGATTTCAATAAATGAATCGTTTTCAGATTTCTTAAAAGGCAGCAAACATTTAGCATAATCACTAGCCGCTCCATGAGCACTCCCTCCTTTGCTCCTTAATCTGTATATATCTCTAAGAAACTTGATGTGTTCCGTGTAATCCACAATATTATTTTGACTAAAGAACTTTTCGAGTTTTGATATACCTTTTACATCTTTATCTGCTGGCAAAATCGAAATTTCTTTAGCAATTGATTCTTCATTAAGATAATCAATCAATATAATGCATAAGCATAATAGCATATTATCAAACTCCTGCTGATTACAAACGATTGGCAAGCGCAAAACTGAAAATCTGTACTCATCACGCTCAACCAATTTGCGATATAGCGGCCAAGAAAAAGCAGTCTCCCACTCACTAATTAGTTCAAGATACTTTTGCTTAAAGAGCAAGTCAATAATTTCAGGATTAGCAAATTCAGCACATACATCGCGCGTATGTCGAACCTTGCTTATCCCCTTTTTAGGAGTCACGCAATATGATGCCCAATACTTATGCTCCTTCATTGGCAAATCTCTAGCTAAATCGCCCAAATATACATTCACGTATTCATCATCTTCTAAATCTATTGCAATGGACCAATAATAGCCACATCTCAAACAACCATCCTCAATTTTGTATTTTTCCGGATGTGCATAATATTTTTGCAAAACTTCCTTCTTGAAATATACAGGCGTGAGAAATGTGCTGTGTGTAAATGAGCGAAATATTCCCTTGCGCAGAGGTTTTGAGTACAAAGGCAATCCGTTATTATCGACCCCCACGATAAACCTCTCTCCATCCATTTCACTTTCTTGGTCATAAGGCCAAAATCCACACTTTTCGATTGCTGTTGGAGGAATATTTACCTGACCTTGTAGAACAGAGCACGAGCATACCTGTCTGTTTTCACTCGAATTGACTGTAATATAATCATACACATATCCACGATACCTCACTGAATGCGGGTAGATTGAATGCTGCTTCAGCAATGTCTGCATTACTTCACAACATTCTCGATAATAAAATCCGATTGCTGTGTATAATTGTTTTGCTGCCGTATACCTTCTTAAAAATTTTGTTTTTACCTTAACATTTAAATCATCCTCAAATATGACAGCATCTTCCCACTCTCCATTATCCTCGAGATAAAAGTATTTATTGTTTTCTTTGTCAAACCGTAAATTTAATAATAAAACAAACTCTTGACTCAGTTCCACACTGCTCTTTGCTAGGCCATGGTACGCGCGATAATGGACTATGTGGTGTATGCCGTCATATAGCGAAGTGTCAGTGCAATATGTATTTCCTCCATCTTTGCATATGAATCCGGGGCGTTGACGTGAAGTTAATTGTTGCAACAACCCTATCTCTCTTAGCTTATGAAATTTGCCTTTTTCAATTAGTAGAACCCACTCGTACATTACGCTTATCCCATCAGAGTTCTCCTTGTCTTTCGACAAGTATGTCCACTCTTCTTTTCCAAGCGTATTTTCGACATATTGGATATTTATGTTTTGGGAAATTCTTTCGATGACATCCATTTCAAAGAGCATTGTTGTCTATACATCAAATATGAATATAGTTGAATTAACATACAGCACCACGCAGTGCTTCAAAAATATAATCATAACTCGAAGAACTACATGCCGAGGCTTCTATGTTTCCCTCAGGCACAAAAATCACCATGCCCTGCCTGGCTCTGGTTAGGAGGACACGGTAAGCGTTCTTGATGTAGTCTTCCTCTTTGGCGCGGACCCAGCTAGTGCCGACAAACTTGTAGCATGCCCAGTCTCCGTTTTCTCGCCGGAGGTTGGCATCCCAGGCTACGATTGCCCAATCAAGCTCCAGGCCTTGAACAAAGAATTCGGTGGCGGTTTCCTCTAGGAAGAAAGAGGAACGAACATCGTCCTTGCCTTTCAGGAACCACGATGTGACATCCAAATCATTCCCTACCCAGATGCCGTATTTCTTCAGGCGGAGCGAACCTGAACTGGCAACCATGCCGTACCGCTCGGAGCCATGTGCGTGTTCCCTTACCCACCGCTTGGCATCGTCCAGATCTCGCGTCAGGTATATCGGGTATTTGTCTTTAAAGCTCTGGTAAAGGGCGCGTGCTCCGTCAAGGTCGTTATCGAGCAAGCACTTCACGAACTTGGACTCGTTCTCACTGCGGAACGAGCGCATCGACACGCTCAAATGCAAGTCGGGGCAGAAATGCAAATGGCTGTTGTCTACGGCAGCGAGTTTGTCTGCGATTTCTTGCGCCGAAACAATGCCGGCGTCCGTCATGCGGTCGGGTGAATACACATGCCATGTGGGGAACGACTTGTTGATTGCATTGAACCATTCCGCTATTCCGTTCTCCCCCCTGTGAATTTCCTGACCGCCACCCACAAGGCAGATGAGCAATCCCCAATCGGCCTGGCGGTCCATGAAGCTCATCAGGATTTCAGGCTCAGACATGCCGACGTATGACGTGATACCCTTACCCGAGAGAAACTTGCCCATCATCTCTGCATTCCACATGCGCTGCCCCTCGTCAATCACCACCACCTTGTCGGTGGCAGCATCGAACTTGGCGAGATACTCCGCGCGGTAATCGTAGATGGACTGGATGAACGCACGTGTTTTGCGGCGAGCTTCCGAAATACGCAGCTTTTCCCCGCGCGCCTTCGCGCGCGACACTTCATCCTGCGCCAAGGACTCACGCAGCACATCCATCAGCGGACGGTTGCCCGACAAGAATATCGCGGTATCATCACCACCAGCGGCGTTGAATTGAGTGACGATATTCAGCCCCGCCAGCGTCTTTCCCGCACCAGGCACGCCCGTCACGAAACATACCGCTTTCTGTTTCTTCATCGAGCACTCGGCAATGATGGCCTTGATGGCATCAGAGGTTTTGGTAAGATTCACCGCTCCTGCATCGTTGCGGGAAATCTCTTTCACAGAGTGCCCTTGGTACATGGCCTGTGCCGCTTCAATGATGGTGGGCGTGGGAGAATACTGCGCGTTCACCCATGCGGTGACGTCGATGGAGCCTGATGCCAACGCTGGAGCCAGCGCCTTGATGGTTTTGCCGAGGTTCTGGGCGTTGCACTTCACTACATCGTGAATGTGGCCATCCTTGATGAAACCTATGCGTATTTCCTCGGCGGGTGCCTCTGTGGCGACAAGAATCGGCACAAGCATGCAGTCATGGCAACCGCCGTGGAAGTTGTACAAGTCAAGAGCGTAGTCCTCCACCTGCTCAATATCGGCAGCTTCAAATCTGCTTTGCCCCGCCTTGAACTCAATCACGAAAACGCAATCCTTGTAGATGAGGATATTGTCCACCCGCTTGCCCATGCGGGGAATGCTGAACTCAAAAGCAAGCCAGCCATCAGGCATATCGCGCAATTCGCGCTTCAAAATGTCGATTTGTTCAATCCACGCGCCGCGCTGTGTGCGAGCGATATCGAACTCGCTCTGCCTGGCAATCACACCCAGCACCGCATCCTGGTCCTGAGACAGGAATTCTCTCACGGGAGCTGAGTAATAGGCGCGGGCCATGGTTAATTACTTTTGGGGAGGGTAGCTATGAACTCCTGGAAGCTCACTCCGAGAGCGTTGGTGATTTGGCACAGGGTGAGCAGGGAGACGTTGTTGCTGCCGCACTCGACTCCGCAGAGGAAACTGCGGTCTGTTTCGCTAAGCTCCGCAAGTTTCTCTTGGCTAATGCCCTGCTCTGTGCGCCGCGCTTTGATGGCCGCGCCCACGCGTTTCAGGATATCTCCATCACCTTTCATTATGTTGAATATAATCCTCAATGACCGGTTTTGTCAGCCGGATATATCCAACAAGACACCTCAAATGTCCATTATACTGGACTTGCCGGTGGGGGTGTAGTCCGGTATAGTCGGAAATATGGCAACGACGGATGTTCTGGACACGGAAGTGTACTTCATAAAGAAGACGGATTCGTGGAATTCTGTGTTCCGCCGGAGTTTGAGGGAATGGAATAGGCGGTTCGGAGGAAAGTTGATTGTCAAAACGCATCGGGAGGATGATGTTGCGGAATCCGTGTATGAGCGGGAAAACCGCATGGCGCGGGCAACGGGAGAGGTGCTGCTGTCCATGGACGAATTGGCGCGGTCGGAGGTTTTGCGGAAGAACCTGGACATGTACATCACTAAGGCTTCGGGAGTGTTGCGGCGGCTGGCGGATTTGCATTTCATCCACAGGAAGATGTCCCTGTACGAGCTCACACTCATGCTGGACAAGCTGCACCCCTGCCCCGTGTCTCGGCGGGCGTACATCAACTGGCTTCGGGAAATCCTGTTTGCGCTGGCGTTCGTGCTGCCGCGAGAAATGCGCTGGCGCTGCCATGAACCTGCAGCGTCGATTTATCTCATCATGTTCAACGATGGTCGCATCATGGAATTTACCTGCTGGCAGAGGGGGAGGCTTGCCGAGTTTCTTCTCAGGCACGCCTATTTCAAGGATACTGCAGCATGCCAAGGAAAGGGCTGGCAATCTGTTGGGGAGGGTGGCAGACTTGGGGGAAGTTCGGGATTGACGATAGAAATTCGGCCTTCATGAAATGGACACAATGACACCAGAGCAGCGGCACCGGGTGATGGTGGCGAACAAGAGCAAGACCTTAGACGCTTCACATCTGGCAATTAGGGTAATATTTCTGTAAAAACCACTTCTTAAATTCGCGCGGCGTATATGCATGCACAGCCTTATAAAGCCAATTTTGAGATTCAATCCCGCCCCACGTTGCATATCCCTTGCCCGCATGAGAATGCAAACGTTCCAAACCGGCGTCGGAAGTCACTAGAAAATATTCTACATTTGTTTGAGAATCTTGTAGGTTTTCTATTAACCCCATATCCATGGCAACCAATAAGCTTTCGGATGACTTCACTCTTAAATCTGCACTGTCTGGGTGACCGCTTTTGAACTCAATAAAATACAGCTTATTGTCGTCATCAACAAACAAGGCGTCATTAGATTTGTATTTTTGCTTATAACCCTTGCAGCTGCGATGATAATCAGACACAGCATCAAACTTGATTACTGGCAATTCTACATCAACAACAACCTTTTGATTGTCATCATCAACAGAAACAACAGCGTACGATTTGATGAAATCATCGCTGTTCAAGCCAATTCTAGCAAGGCACTCTTCAAGTTTCATTGCTTCGCCTCCTCTAGTTCATGACGCAAATCTTCCAATTCGTCAACGGCTACCGACATGGCCTCGTAGATGGCATTCAAATTATCGGTCGTATCTGAGACGATAGCGCGCCGACCCTCTAATGAGGCCAGGTAGTAATGTGTTGTTGAGTCCGTCTTGTACTTTCTTGTGTAGAGGTTTATGGCATCCACAAAGAAGTGGCTGTGCGTTGTGATAACCACGGAAAGATTAAATTCCTTTTGGATCAATACAATAAGGTGAGAAAATAGAACTTGCCACTGGGGATGCAAGTGTATCTCAGGTTCATCAAGAACTATCACATCCTTATCGCGTATCAAATCTTTCTCAAGTAGCATTTTGAGAATCACAAAGGTTCTCAGCCCCAGAGACAAGTTCGCAAAATAAACACCAAACCTAGCACCCTTTTCCATGAGGAGATAACCCTCGTCGGAAGCAAAAACTGTAGAATCAGTTGCAGAGTCTATCAGCTTAAAAACATCCACCAGCCGTTCCTTGTGCAATACATTTTCGATTGCACCACCTACAGAGTCGTCATCTTTAGAGTTCTCCAGTAGCTGTAGCATATAGTCTTCCATAGGGGTAATGGACTGGGCGCGCAGCGTATGCGAGCGATAATACAAATTATTAACCGCAGTCAGTTTATTAAGGATTAGCGGGTTGTCAATATAGATAACCTTATTATAAAGAGTAATCGGTGAAGAAACTGAACGGCATGCGTGATTCTTAAAATTAGCCGTTGTTTGTGTGTCCTTGACAAACAATTTTACCCATGCTTCTTCTCGCAGCGCATCCAAAGAATTAACTTGCCCATTGAAGATGGAGTTGAATTTGTTATGAACTAGTTCTGACAGAATATTATCATCATCCACGTTGAGAAACTTCTGTATTTGTTCAATAATTCTAGATCTTTCCTTTTCTGAATCAATCAGCCATAATTGATAATTCGGATTTTCTTGCACGAATTCATGAATGCACGCTTTGACTTCATCTACCGTTATCTGGTAATCTCTACCTTGATATTCCTCCACAATCTTTTGAGTAAGCAATGAACGCTTATTGTACTGCCAATCCGCAATGTAATCTAAGAAGGATGAATCTTTATTCCCTCTTGGAATTGGATGAAAGAGTCGGGACAAACCATCCTTCACAAATGCCTTCTTTGCCTCTAATATACGGTCTGCCTTGTCATGGATTGTTTGGAACATGCCAAACAAAACCTTGCCGATAGTGCTTTTGCCAGTGTTATTCGCACCAGCAATGACGGTTATACCATCCACTGCTATCTCTGCCTCTCTAATTTTGGCAATATTCTTAATGTAAAGCTTCATACACGAGTCAATCATGTTTACCACTCTTTGTGGATATTGCAAGTTTTTTTCTTGACATGCAGAATTCTTGCGTGTTGCGTTACGCGTACGTTCGTGCGTGAGGGCGCACTTGCGCTTGGGCAGGAGTTTCTCTGCATGCCAGGGAAAGGGCTGGCAATCTGTTGGGGAGGGTGGCAGACTTGGGGGAAATTCGGGATTGACGATAGAAATTCGGCCTGAGTGAGATGGACACGATGACACCAGAGCAGCGGCACCGGGTGATGGTGGCGAACAAGAGCAAGGACACGAAGCCGGAGGTGGCGGTGAGGCGCTTGCTGCATGCGCTGGGGTATAGGTTCCGGATTCATCGGAAGGATTTGCCGGGGAAGCCGGATATTGTTCTGCCGAAGTATCGGACGGTTATTTTTGTACACGGGTGCTTTTGGCACCAGCATGAGGGTTGCAAGGCGGCGAGCACGCCGGCAAGCCATGTGGAGTTCTGGCAGAAAAAATTTGCGGCCAACCGCGCGCGGGATGCGCGCGTGCAGGCGGAGTTACAGGCCCTGGGCTGGAAGGTGATTACCATCTGGGAGTGCGAGGTGAAGGCGGTTGTTGCCAGCGGGCGGATTCCGGGGTTGAATGCGCCGGAGACGGAGGATTACGATGAGGGGGAGCCGGTGCTGATGGCAGCGGAGGAAACCATGGATTAAGAACTGAGGGAGAGCGCGGCAAGCATTCTTCTAATTTCCTTGCCAAAGGGGGAGAGGGAAGGTAGCATGGTGCCTGTGAAAAGAGGGGCGGCAGTATTGGTGCTGATGTGCGCGGCGTTGGTCTCGCATGGCGAGGAGGTGTGGACGCAGGGAGTGAGCCGCGAGGCGGGGTGGTATGATGTCAACAAGGCATTCGATGGGGTGGACGACGATCTTTGCTGGGCAGCGGCCGCCTCCAACATGCTGGCGTGGTGGCAGGACCGGAATGCGGAGCTTGCGCTTGCAAGCGGCGCGCCGCAGGGGAGGGAGGCCATCTGGAGCACGTTCGTGCGGTCCTTCGGCAACGTGGAGCACGACAAGCAGAACTACGGCGGCTTTGAGTCGGATGGCTTCCAGTGGTATCTGGAAGGCAGCATAGATACCACGCAATACCATATCACGGAGTACGGCCTGACGCAGGGCGGGTACTACAAGAACCTGGTGAGCACGGTGGGAGGCATAGGGGTACACTTGGCAATCGACATGTTCACGGATGCCGCAGAAACCACGCAGGTTCTTTTGGACGCGCTGACATCCGGCTGCGGTGTCACGCTGGGTATCGCCACCTCCACCTATGCTCACGCGCTCACGCTGTGGGGCGTGGATTGCGACGCCAACGGCGCCATCACGAAGATGTACCTCACGGACTCCGACGACGAGCGGGTGGGCCAAAAAGGCCTGTTCACCGTAACCTGCGAGGCGAAGGATATGAACGTAGAGGTGTGGCCGGGGTATTTCATGGATTTGAACGTGCTGCATATCGAGAGCACGGAGACCCTTCCCGGCGGCAAGAAATACTTTGGAGAGGACGTCTACATAAGCGACGTAACCTGGCTGCATGCGACCATGCCGCGCATACCGGAACCGGCCACCGCCACGCTCTCCCTGCTGGCGCTGGCAGCCCTGGCCGCGAAACGCCGCCGGAATTGAGCATCCGGGCAGGCGGCACCCCATCAATCCTTGGAGGACTTGGGGTCGATGGCATCGCGGAGGCCGTCGCCTAGGAAATTGAGGGCAAGGAGGGTGAGGCAGAAGAAAAGCGCGGGGAAGACGAGGAGCTCCGGGGAGACCTCCATGCGGTCCGCCCCTTCCTTGATGAGGGTGCCCCAGGAAGAATTGGGGGCGCGGACACCGAGGCCGATGAAGGAGAGCGTGGATTCCGTGAGCATGATGCCGGGAACGGCAAGCGTGGTGTAGACCACCACCGTACCCAGCAGGTTGGGAGCAATGTGGCGGAAAAGGATGCGCAGGTGTCCCAAACCGAGCGAGCGCGCGGCCAGCACGTATTCCTGGGCCTTGATCTCCATGGTCTGGGTGCGGACGATACGCGCCAAGGTGAGCCAACCGAGCGCGCCGATGGCCACAAAGAGCGGCACGAGGCCAAGAATGGGAGCCACGCTCTCACGGCTCCAGCCCGTGTTCTCCACCACCCAGGCGGTGAGCTCCTTGCTGGGCTCCTCGATGCTCAGGGAAAACACAATGACAAGCACAATGAAGGGCAGCGCGAACAATACATCCACCGCGCGCATCATGAAGGCATCCACCCGCCCGCCCGCATAGCCGGACACCAGCCCGTATGCCAGGCCGATGGCGAAGGAGACCACCGTGGCCACCACGCCCACCAGCAGGGAAATGCGCCCGCCGTAGAGCACGCGCGCCAGCAGGTCGCGCCCGAGCTGGTCCGTGCCGAAAAGGTGCTCCCAGCTGCATGCGGCGGCAATGTTGGACAGATCCGTGGCGTTGGGGTTGGCAATGCAGGGGAAGAGCGGCAGCACGAAGCACGCCAGCACCATGAGCACCAGGAACACCAGGGATGCCACGGCGGCGCGGTTCTTCATGAGGCGGCGGCGGGCGTCGCTCCAGAGTGAATTTCCCTGTTGGTATTCGGTCATGAGTTGGAGCGGAGACGGGGGTTGAGGGCCACGAGCGCGAGGTCCACGGCCAGGTTGGCGGCCACGATGAGCACACCGTAGCAGAGCACCAGGCCCTGGATGAGGAAGTAGTCGCGGTCGGTGGTGGCGTTCACGAAATGCAGGCCCATGCCCGGCACCTGGAAGCAGCTCTCCACCACAAAGGAGCCCGTGATGAGTGCGGCGAAGGCCGGCCCCAGGTACGACACGGCGGGCAGCAGCCCGCTGCGCAGGGCGTGCACAAAGAGGATGCGCGCGGCCCCCACGCCCTTGGCGCGCGCCGTGCGGATGAAATCTGCGGAGAGCACCTCCGCCATGCCGCCGCGGGTGAGACGCGCAATGTAGGCGGCGTTCACCAAGCCGAGCGTGAGCGCGGGCAGCGCGGCGCAGAGGGCGTCATCCCATCCGGCCACGCTGAGCCCCGGCACATGCATGCCGAGCGTGAGGCCAAAGACGGGGGCAATCACAAAGGCGGGGATGCAGATGCCCGCCATGGCGCAGAGCATGATGAGGGCATCCGGCCAGCGGTTGCGCCAATATGCCGCCAGCATGCCCGCCGGGATGCCCACCACCACGGCAATGAGCATGCCCAGCACGCCCAGCCAAAGGGAAACCGGGAAAGCCTGGGCAATGATATCGCTCACCTGCACGCCCTCGCGCACCAGGGAGGGCCCGAAATCCCCGTGCAGGATGATCCCCTTCCAGTAGTTGAGGTACTGCACCCAGGCGGATTGGTCCAGCCCGTAGAGGTTGTTGAGCTGGTCCATGATGTGCTGCGGGAGCTTGCGCTCGCCCAGGAAGGGGTTGCCGGGCAGCTGGCGCACCAGGAAGAAGGTGATGGTCTGCAGCACGACAATCACGAGAGCCCCCTGGCAGAAGCGCTTGAAAAGCATGCGTATCATGGCTGCGGTTGGCGCCCCACTTCCACGGCGTCCAGGGGGTGGTCGTCCAGCAGGCGCGGTTCCCAGCCGCGCACATCTGCGGATTTGAGATAGGTTCTGCTGCTCCAGTAGAGGGGGATGACGGGCCAATTCTGCAGCATGGTGGCTTCCGCGCTGTGCAGGGCATCCGCACGGGCGTCCTCGGAGGTGGCGGAGCGGGCCTCGGCGAGGGCTGCGTCACAGGCGGCATTGCCCCAACCTGTGCAGTTGTTTCCGCCGCCGCTGCGCCACAGCTCCACGAAGGTGGCGGGGTCCAGGTAGTCCCCGCTCCAGGAGGAGGAGGAGATATCATACTCCATGTTTTGCTGGGCGGCCTTGTAGGCGGTCCACTCGCAGGAGCGTATCTCCACATGGATGCCCAGCACCTTCTCCCACATGGACTGCACGGTTTCCGCCATCACGCGCTGCACATCGCGGGAAGTGGTCATGATTTCCAGGGTGGGGAAGCCCTTGCCGCCGGGGTAGCCGGCCTGCGCCAGAAGCTCGCGCGCAAGCTGTTCCCGCTCATCCTGCGAAAGGTCCGGGTCCGGCGGCTGCGGCGGGCTGTACCCGGCGCCGGGCGGCGTGAAGGTGTAGGCAGGCGTGCCCGCACCGCGCACCACGTCGTTCACCAGGGAATCACGGTTGATGGCCAGGTGGAGCGCGCGGCGCACCAGCGGGTTGTCCAGCGGCGGGCGCGTGGTGTTGAGGCGGTAGAAGACGGTGGCGTAGTAGGGATCCTGGCAGAAAAGCTCCCCGCCGCGCTCGCGGGCCATGGAGATGAGCTCCGGCGGCACGTTGTTGGTGATGTGCAGCTTGCCATCAAAAAACATGCGGGTTTCCGTGTAGCCGTTGACGATGGGCATGAAGCGGATGCCGCGGTTGCGCACCTCCCCTGCCCTCCAGTAGCGCGGGTTGGCGTGCACCTCCAAAAAATCGTTGTAGCGGTGGCTGTGCAGCAGGTACGCTCCGTTGCCCACCCAGTTCTCCGGGCGTGTCCACAGGCTGCGGCGGTCCAGCATGCCGCCGTGGGCCTCCACCGCGTGCGCCGGTATGGGGAACCAGGTGTAGTGCTGCACCAGCTTGGGAAGGTGTGGTGTGGGCCCGGCCAGGGTAAGGCGCAGCGTGCGGCCGTCCGGGGTCTCCACGCCCACCTGCTCCCACGGGCATTCGCCGCGGTTGAAGGCTTCCGCGTTGCGGATGGGGTAGAGCATCTCCGCGTACTTGCCGCCGAACTGCGGGTGCAGCAAGCGGCGGTAGGCGTATGCGAAATCATGCGCGGTCACGGGGCGGCCGTCGCTCCACTGCGCATCCCGCAGATGGAAGGTCCACACGGAGGCATCCTCGTTGTGCTCCCAGGATTCCGCCATGCCGGGGTGTTCCGCGGGCATCAGGCCCTCCAGCAGGGCGCAGATGATCTTGCCGTCTGCCACGGCGGTGGCCTTGTGGGGGTCCAGGCTCTGGGGCTCCTGGTTGTTGCCCACAATCAGGATACCCTGCTCCGCCGCGCGCTCCGCGCTGCTGCGGGAATCACCGCAGGCGGCCAGGGCCAAGGCAAGCGCAATGGGGAGCAGCAGGCGCACGGCTCAGTGCTTCTTCTTGTCTTTCTCCTCCGGAGCCGGCGGGGGCGTCGGCTCACGGCGCACAATCTCCACGCGCGTTCCCATGGGGCACTCCTTGAAGAGGCGCTTGGCCGTGGCGCGGTGCAGGCGGATGCAGCCGTGGGATGAGGGCTTGGAGCGCATGGGGCCCTGGTGCAAGCCTATACCATCGTTGGTGAGGCGCATGAAGTAAGGCATGGGGGAATTCGGGTAAAGGTTGGATTCATGGTAGCGCTCCTTGCCGATAATGCGGAATTTGCCCGTGGGGGTGGGCTTGCTCTTGGTGCCCGTGCAAACAGCGAAAGAAAAGAGCACGCATTCACCCTGAATCAGCTCGCCGTGCTGCGTGGCCAGGTTGATTTCCACATGCTTGGGGCCTGTGGGCACAGGGGGCTGCGGTTCCGGCTCCGCCTTTTTGGCGGTGGTGCACTGCGTGAGCAGGGATATGCCCACGGCGCACATCAGGGTAAGTAGTCTACGCATGCGCACAGGGTAGCATCCCGCGCCCCGCCTGTCAATATCGGGATTGCACAATCAGTGCGCTTCCGGCAGGTGGTCCCAGCTGGTGGTGTAGGGTTGGGAGACGAAGGAGCGGTTCCAGTAGGTGCGGTCCGAGTGGTTGGCGAAATGCACGTTGTGCCCGGATTGCTGCAGGGAATCCAGCACGCGCATGAGCGGAGAGGGCGCGGCATCCGGCGCATCGAAGGTGGGCTGAACGCTCTCCGCAGACTGCAGGTTGGCGAGCATCACGCCCACCTTTCGGTATTTGAACCCGGGGCGGTACATCTGCTCCAGCAGCTCGCCAGCCGCATGGGAGAACACGCGGGTGTCGTCCGTGGGGGCGGAAAAACTGCACCCGGCCTCGTTCGCGTACAGGCGGCCGGCCTCCTCAAAGCGGGAGGTGCGCAGGATGACATACAAGGAGGAGGCCATGAGCCCCTCCCCGCGCAAAATGCGCCCCGCCTTCTCCACAAAACGGCACAGGGAATCGCGCAGCGGCGGCAGCTCCGTGATGCCCTCCTGCAGGGTGCGCGTCACCATCACCTGCGTGCGGGTTTCCTCCGCCCCCTCCACGGTGTCCAGGCAGGAGATGCCGCGCAATTCCAGCGCCAGGCGCTCCCCGTGCACGCCGAACGCGGCGCGCAGGCGCGCCAGATCCGCCTGCGCCAGCTGGGCTGCGGTGACAATGCCGAGCCCCTTCATGCGCGGTGCCAGGCGGCGGCCCACGCCCCACACCTCCCCCACGGGTGTGCGCTGCAGCAAGGGATTCCACATCTCCGGCGCGGTGAGGGCAAGCACGCCGCCGTGGGCGGCATCATGCTTGGCGGTTTCGTTGGCCAGCTTGGCAAGCGTGCGGGTGGGGGCCAGCCCGGTGCTGACGGTGAGCCCGGTCCAGCGCAGGATGCGGCGGCGCACCTCGCGGCAGAGCGGCAGCCAGTCGTGCGCATCGTCGGCAAAGGAAAATGCCTCGTCTATGCTGTACTGCTCCACGTTGGGCAAAAATTCCTCCAGCACGGAAATCATGCGTGATGAAAGGTCGCTGTAGAGGGCGAAATTGGCGGAGCAAATGATGGCGTTGGCGCGCTGCAGGCGCTCCCGGCACTTGAAGAGGGGTTCCCCCATGGCAATGCCGATGGCCTTGGCCTCCGGGCTGCGGGAGATGACGCAGCCGTCGTTGTTGGAAAGCACCACAAGCGGGCGGCGGCGCCAATCCGGGCGGAACACCTGCTCGCAGCTGGCGAAAAAGTTGTTGCAGTCGAAAAGGAGGTACATGGGGGTAGTGGCGGGTGGAGCAAGCCCCTCAACCGCGCTTGCTCCGCTTGGAGCTCTTCTGCGACCTGGGCGGCCGGGGCTTGGCCTCCTTGGGGTCGGAGTAGACGAAAACGGGCGTTCCCACCTCGCAGTTCTTGTAGAGGTGCTGGGCGGTGGTGGAGCTCAGGCGGATGCAGCCGTGGGAGGAGGGGTAGCCCATGAGCGGGCCCTGGTGCATGCCCACGCCATCCAGCGTGAGACGCAGGTAGAAGGGCATGCTGGCGTTGTTGTACAGGTTGGAGCGGTGGTTCTTGTCCTTCTCGATGATGCGGTAGTGCCCGGTGGGAGTGGGGGTGGATTTCTTGCCGCTGCACACGGAGAAGTTCATGAGCTCCTTGTCTCCATCCATGTAGAAACCGTGCTGAATGCTCAGGTTCACGCGGATGTGCCTGCCCTGCTTGTCCACACGCTCCAGCTGCTCCGCGTACCGGCGGTTGAAAGCCTTGGCGTCCTTGTAGGCCTGCCAGCAGGCGGTGTCCATGGTGGCGCGGCGTGCGCGGCGCATGAGGTAGCGCTGGTTGTCGGTAAGCGCGCTGCCGTCTGCCTTCTGCTCCGGGGTGGGGTTCAAATCCTCCGGGTAGAGGTAACCCTTGCCGTTCTTGCGGGGGCGCGGCAACTGCATGGCGGTCACCATCTGCGCGGGCGTGAGCTTCCAGGCGGGCTTGATTTCAATCTCCACCGGCAGGTAGCGGCGGTGGAACATGGCGTTGGACGGCTCGTGAAAGACAACGGGAAAACCCTCCGGCGTGAGCTGCGGTTGCCCTGCCGCAGGCTCTGCGGCGGGGGCCTCCACCTCCTCGGCAATGTCATCGTTCTGCAGCTCTGCAAGCTGCCGCTCCATATCCTTGGGAAGGGGCGTGAGCTCCGGCGCGGCGGACTGGGCGCACACAAGCGGCAGGCTCAAGGCCAAGATGCTGTACAGCAGGGATTTCATGAGGAGCGGAGCGCGGATTGTACCAACGCGCGCCCGCTATTGCAAGCGCAAGGTGAAATCAGGTGTGACAGCAGGGCGGACCGCGCAAAAACTCGACAGAAGGCGCTCTTTCTTCTTGCAAGCGCGTTGGCTAACGGATAGAATACCAAAGCTATGAATACAATGTGGAAGACAACGTTGGCAGCAATGCTGGCCATGGCATGCGCCTGGGCCGGCCCGGAAGCGATAGGCAACATGCAGGTGCCCAAACCCGGCAAGGTTGCTACATTCTGTTTTGGCGGAGACCAAAACCGGGAGTTCATGCTGGACAACAAGCCGTTCCAGATCCGCAGCGGCGAGGTGCACCCCCAGCGCATCCCCCGCCAATACTGGAAACAGCGCATCCGCGCGGCCAAGGCCATGGGGCTCAACACCATTTCCCTCTACATCTTCTGGAACGGCCTGGAAAAGCCGGACCACACCTGGGATTTCTCCGGCAGCAACGATATTGCGGCATTCATCGACCTGTGCGCGCAGGAGGGCATGTGGGTCATCTTCCGTCCCGGTCCCTTTGTGTGCGGCGAGTGGGATTTGGGCGGCATGCCCACCTACCTGCTGAAGGAAGACGAGACAAAGCTGCGCTGCACCGCCAACAAGGAATTCATGAAGGCGCAGGAGCGCTACATGGAAAAGATGGCGGGAATCGCCATTGACCGCCTGGCGCAGAACGGGGGCCCCATCCTGCTCATTCAGCTGGAGAACGAGTACGGCAGCTACCGCACCGGGCATGAGGAGCACGAGTACATGGAATGGTTCAAGACCTTCTGGGAGAAGAAGGGGGCCAAGACCTTCTGCGTGTCGGAGGGTGCCACCCAGGCCCAGCTCCAGTACACCCCCAAGGGCGTGGCGCTCGGCCTCAACCCCGGTGAGAACGACGGCGCCTTCAAGCGCGCCTGGGAGTTCAACCCGGACGTGCCCGCCTTCTCCGCAGAAACCTATCCCGGCTGGATCCGCCACTGGGGAGAGGGCAACTGGACCCCCGCGCGCAACGTGCTCAACTCGGTGAAGTGGTTCATGGAGAAGGGGTACTCCTTCAACCTCTTCCTGCTGCACGGCGGCACCAATTTCGGCCTCACCGCCGGCTCCAACACCAACCCCTTCAACGGCACCGCCTTCCAGCCGGACCTCACCAGCTACGACTACGGCGCACCCGTGGGCGAACACGGCAACCTCACCAAGGAGTATTTCGAGTACCGCGACATCATTGCGGGATTCCTGCCGAAGAAGGCGCGCCTGCCGGAGCCGCCGGCGGTTCCCAAGAGCATGGAGCTCCCCCAGATGGAGCCCAAGACTGTTTGCGGGCTGGCGGACCTCTTCATCCCGTACACCGGCACATATGATTCCCTGCCCACGCTGGAATCACTGGGGCAGAACCAAGGGCTGGCGCGCTACACCGTGACCCTTCCCGCCGGGCCGGAAGCCCCCCTGCACCTCACCGCCAACGACTACGCCCAGGTCTACCTCAACGGCAAGCCCCTGGGCCTGGTGGACCGCATGAAGGGGCAGAAGGAAATCACCATTCCCGCGCGCAGCGGCTCCGCCACGCTGGAGATTGTGCTGGACACCTTCGGCCATGTGAACTACGGCGCGTTCATCGAGAAAGACCGCAAGGGCGTCTACGGTGAAGTGAAGCTGGGCGACCAGGTGATCAAGGGCTGGCAGATAGACCTGCTGCCGCTGGATGACAAGGCCGCGCCCAAGCCGCGCCGCCATGCGCTGCAGGCCGTTTCCGGCGGTTGCTTCCGCGTGGATTTCAACCTGAACGACACGGCAGACACCTTCATCGACATGAAGGACTGGGTGAAGGGCTATGTGTGGGTGAACGGCCACCTGCTGGGCCGATACTGGAACCTGGGGCCGCAGGAACGCCTGTATTGCCCCGCAAACTTCCTCAAGCGCGGCAAGAACACCATTGTGGTGGTGGACACCTTCCTCAAGCACCCGGAGAAAATCCGCGGCTGCGAGGAGCGCAACATGGAGGTCCACAAGCAGACCAAGGCCCTCAACAACCAGTGGGAATAACGCCACTGCACACGTACGCCGGGCTGCACGCGCGTTTTCACCTTGCGCGGCGGCTCCGGCACGCCTATAATGGGCACACGACATGATGAAAGCAATACTCCTGACACTGACAGCCGCCGCGCTGCTGAACTCCTGCACCCAGGCAGACTGGGACGAGGCGTACGACTACTTCACGAAGCCGGATGCCGCCAGCTCCGCGCATGTGGCATCGTAACCCCGCACCCTCCCCATGTCTGAATCCCTGTACAGCAGAGTGGCGGAAACACCCGTGAGCAACTACGACATCACCCTGCGCCCGCCCGTGTTCAGCGAGTTCTGCGGGCAGGAGAAGGTGAAGGAGCGCCTGCTGCTCATGGTGGAGGCCGCCAAACTGCGCGGCGATGTGCTGGACCACGTGCTGCTCAGCGGCCCGCCGGGGCTCGGCAAGACCACGCTGGCCAACATCATTGCCAACGCCGTGGGCCACAAACTGCACACCACCAGCGGCCCCCAGATTGAAAAGGCCGGCGACCTGGCGGGCATTCTCACAAACGTGGAAAAGGGAGACGTGCTCTTCATCGACGAAATCCACCGCCTGCACCCCGCCATCGAGGAGTACCTGTACCCCGCCATGGAGGATTTCCGGCTGGATATCATCATCGACCAGGGACCGAATGCGCGCTCCATCCAGCTCAACCTGCCCAAGTTCACCCTGGTGGGAGCCACCACGCGCGCCGGCATGCTCACCGGGCCGCTGCGCTCCCGCTTCGGCCTTGTCAACCGCCTGGACTACTACGCCGCAGAGGAACTCTGCCAGATTCTGCAGCGCTCTGCAGGGCTGCTGGATATCGACTTGGCACCGGAGGGTGCCATGGGCATTGCACGCCGCTCCCGCGGCACGCCCCGCGTGGCCAACACCCTGCTGCGCTGGGTGCGTGATTTTGCCCAAGTGCGCGCCAACGGTCGCATCACGGACGAGGTGGCGCAGGCCGCCCTCGGCATGCTGGATATTGATGACGACGGGTTGGACGAGATGGACAAGCGCCTGCTGGAAACCATCATCTACAAGTTCAACGGAGGCCCCGTGGGGCTGTCGTCGCTGGCGGTGGCAGTGGGAGAGGATGAATCCACCATCGAGGACGTGCACGAGCCCTTCCTCATCATGCAAGGCTACCTGAAACGCACGCCGCGCGGCAGGGAGGCCCTGCCCTCCGCCTACGGAAAGATAGGCGCCACGCCGAGCCGCAACGGCCAGGCGGAGCTGCCGCTCTAACCCCCAACGCATCATGAAAAGGCTTCTTCTTCTCACCGCCGCGCTCTGCGCATTCCTGCTCCCCGCCTGCGTGCAGCAGCAACTGCGCGCCCAGGCCCGCGAATCACAGGTGGTGGTGCTGGATATCGGCCACTACTACCACCCGCAGCGCGGAGGCCAGGGGGCACGCACCCCGGATGCCCGCTACGGCAACATCGAGGAATGCGAGTTCTGGTACAAGTACGTTCTCTACACCAGGCAGGTAATTGAACAGGCCGGCTACACCTGCCGCATCTGCAACCGCGGCGCCACGCCCGCTGACCCGGTGCTCGCCGCCTGCGCCCGCCGCGCGGGGGTGCACCAAATCAACACGCCGGAGGTCACCGGCGTCTACCGCTCCAAGTACCACCCGGACCGCATGGCCGTGGGCATTCTCAGCGCAGACTACGGGCTGGACCAGAAGCCGGGCTGCATTGTTTTCCTCCACCACAACAGCGAGACGGAGTACTGGCAGGTTTGCAACAAGGGCGCCATCTACTGCAATGAGCGCGGCACCAGGCTGGCCAACGCGCTCGCCAAGGAAATCACCTCCTCCATCTATGCCAAGGGCATGAACAACAACGGCGTGCCCTGCGGCGTCATCATCCGCAACGATGGTCGCCGCGGCGGCGGCGACTGGCTCAACACCTGCAACGAGCACTATGTGCCCGCCGCCATTACTGAGGCCGCCTTCCTCTCCAACCCGGACCACGCGCAGTTCCTCGGCAACAACGAAAACGCCATACGTTACGCCCGGGCCGTCGGCCGCGGTATCGTCAACTTCATGAAGACCCGCTGAGGCATGGCATACCTCCTGGCCGCCACCGTTTGCATGGCCCTGTCCTTCGGGCTCATCGGCAGCCAGCTGGCGGGGATGCCCGCCGGGCAGGCGGCCTTCATCCGCCTGCTGATTGCCGCGCTGGTGTTCCTGCCCTTTGCGCGCGGAACGGAGCGGGCGCGGCATTGGCGGGCTGCGCTGGTGGGGGCCGTGCAGTTCGGGGCCATGTACCTGCTCTTCATCCACGCCTTCCGCTACCTGCAGGGGAGTGAGGCCGCCATGCTCACCGCCGCCACGCCCGCATATGTGGCTATGGCCGCATGTTTGTTCGGCGCGCGTTTCCGCATGGTGCACCTGCTGTGCATCTTGCTGGCGGTGGCCGGGGCGGCCCTGGCCGTCTGGCAGCGCCTGCCCTGGCAGGATATCATGGCGGGCGTGCTGCTCATGGAGGGCGCCAACCTCTGCTTTGCGCTGGGCCAGGTGCTCTGGAAACGCTGGGTGGACGATTCACGCTGCATGGGCACGGCCTATGCAGCCGCCGCGCTGGCCGTGCTGCCCTTCTGCCTGGCCGGCGGCACCTGCACCCCCACCACCCGCCAATGGCTCACCCTGCTCTATCTGGGCGCCATTCCCACGGGTCTGGGCTTCTGGCTGTGGAACCGCGGGGCCTCCCGCGTGGGCTACACGCAGCTCGCCGTGTGGAACAACGCCAAGATTCCCGTTGCCGTCCTGTTCTCCCTCATCCTCTTCGGAGAGCACGTCTCTCCCCTGCCCTTTGCGGCCGGCTGCATCATGGTCCTGGCCGCCATCTGCATTTCTGCGAGAAGTGCCGGCAAACAGCCCAGTGATTCAACTTGACTCGCCTCATGGAGGGGGTACAATGTGTTTCATGGAAAACGACAATATGGAAGAGCCCCGGCTTGAACTCCAAGAAGGGGAGCGCCTTGTCTGGGCGGGCAAACCGGGGAAAACCACAGCCCCCGTTGCAAGATGCATCGGGGCCTGGCTCTTGGGAGCCGTTCTGGTCACGGCTGCGGTGGCTCCCGGTCTTATGCAGGATTGCGAGTGGATGAAAGGGATTCCTCAGGACCTCTTGGATTTCCTTTCAGGAGGCTTGGCCAAAACAGTTTTCTGCATCCTGGCTGCAGGATTCTTCCTCTACCCGTTTCTCATCAGGTTCGTATTGGCCGGCAAGAGGTACACCGTCACCTCGCAAAGGATAGTCGAGGACGACACCACCTACTGGTACGGGGATTTGCTCAATGTATCGCTATCACCCCAGGCGGACTCTCTTTGCGATTTGACTCTCACCGTGAGAGCGCCCGAGTCAAGCACGGACACCATATCACGCATCAAGCTCATGTACCTGCCGCAGGATGTGGGAGAATACGTTTGCAGCCATTGCAAGGAATAGCGGAGCCACCCCGCCAGGCGGGGAGGATTAGGGGCACGCGGCTTTACTCCTCCTTGCCCTGTTCTTCCTTTTCCTCGATATTCACGTTGATACCACCGTTCTGCCCGGGGGCAATGTTGCCCACCTTCTCTCCCTCCAGGGAAAAGATTTCAATTTCACCGGTCTGGGGATTGATGCCCACTCTGCCCTCCCAGGATTTCGGCTGGTGGCGCTTGGCGTGGCTGTAATCCAGCATGACCTCCCTGGAGAGGGGCGGCACGGGGGAGGCATCGGGGCCAAGGGCGCGCACCAGCCCCATGCGGAAGGCATCCGGCATCAGGAATCCCTCCACCAGGTCCTCCTCCACTTCCCGGTACTGCATAGCGGCCATGGCGGCGCAAACCCTTATCACCTGGGTCTCCTCCTCCTTCGTCAGCGGCTCGGGTTTCGTCTCCGGCTCCTTCCAGCGGGAGAAAGGTGGCGCGGGAATAGGCCGGCGGATCTGGGTGTCGTTCTTCTCAAAGCCCTCCAGCACCATGTCGACGACCACCACAGAATTGCCCGGCAGGGTAACACACAAGGCTGAATCACTGATTTCCTGAGCGCCGAAGGCCAGGTCCGCCGGTATGTATGCCGTGCAGGAAGTACCCGCCGGCAGGTGCTGCAGCAAGGCATCCACACCGGCAATGCACACGCCGTCGCCCATCATGTAGTCCACCGGCTCATCCGTGAAATCGGAGAGCTTGCAGCCTGAGATGGAGCTGATGCTGTATCTCATGTGCACCACGGGGTGCGCGCCGTGCGCCTCTGCGCTGTACTTCTCCCCTTCCCCCGGCTTGTTCACGCGGTAAAGCACGCCGCAGGGCAGGCTCTGCACGCCGGGCTGCCCGGCCATCGTCTTGAGAAAGTCCTCACCCTCCTTGCGGGCTCGCATGCCGCGCTCCCAGCACTGGTAGGCAAGCGTGGCCTGCAGCTTGGCGGTGAGCTCCTCCGACAGGGGCTCCGGCACCTTCAACTCATCCGGTTGCTCCAGCAGCTCCATCACGGCGGAGGCAAAAGTCTCGGCATCACACATACCTTCCGGGATATTCTGCGCCACGAACCCGCACTCAAACCCCAGACGCACGCTGAACGCCCGGCGGGAGTGTTCGGAAAAATCCGCTGCTGCGGGGACGGTGGCGGGTGCAGTTGGGGCGGTCGGGGCGGGGGTCTGTGCGTTCAAGGGAAGCACGGACATGGCGGCCATAAGTAAAAGTGCCTGTGTTTTCATATCGTATCGTATTGTATAGAATGTATTTTGTGTTGTAAAGGAGGAAGTGCACCGCACTTCCATATACGCTGCCGCCCTTTGTCTGACAGAAAAAAGCTATTTTTGCCACCAGCGGGCGGGCAAGAAGTTCTATAGCATGAGCGGACATTGGATGTCAACCATTTTTTCCCGCCGTTCCGTAGCGTGGGGCATGGCGCCCCGG
>JAZLHB010000172.1:0-4266 GCA_045616565.1 Akkermansia sp.
ATTCTCCACGGCGATTCGGCATGAGTGGTGCGATACCAATCCCGTATCGCGCGTGGAGGTGCCGGATGTAGTGGAGAAACCGATAGAACCTCTGAAACTGGATGAAGTGGCACGTCTGGTGGAGGCGGCGCAACTGCCGGAGGACCGGGAGATGCAATTATCGCTGCATTTGATGCTCTACTGCGGCATACGCCCCACGGAAGTGAGCCGCATTGACCCGCAGCGGGATATTGACTGGCAAAACGGGAGTGTGGTGGTGCGGCCCACCACCAGCAAGACGGGCGGCGGCCGCGTGCTACCGCTGCGCCAGGCGGGCAATATCACCATTCGCACGATACCCAGGTGCTGGCAGCACCGCTGGCGCGCATTGCGCCAAGCCGCAGGCTGGGGCAGTGAGCACGCCCGCCCCTGGCGGCAGGATGTTTGCCGCCACACCTTTGCCACCTACCATGCGGCCCACTACCGGAACTTCCCTGCCCTGCAGCAGGAGATGGGGCACCGGGATTCCTCTCTGCTGCGCACGCGGTATATTTACGCGGGGCGGGAGAGTGTGGAGGCTGCGGCGGGATTCTTTGGAGTGTAGCCGGGGATGGAAGGAAGAAAAAGGGCGGCGGTTTCTGCTAGGAAACCGCCGGCAGGGGGTATAATGTTTGCAACTGCGCTTACTCGGCGGCGGGGGTCTCCGCCGGGGTCTCCTCTGCGGTGGAACCGGTGGAGGTGGTGGTCACCGGGGCCACGGGAGCCTGCAGCTGGGGCAGGTCGATGATCTCGATGATGGCCATGGGGGCGCTGTCTGTCTTGCGCTGGCCGATCTTGACGATACGGCAGTAGCCGCCCTGGCGGGGGCCGCCCTCGCGGTTGTTGATGGCGTCGACGACCTCACCGAAGAGCTTGCCGACAACCTTGGGCTGTGGCAGCGTGGCGAGGACCTGGCGGCGGGTGTGGAGGGTGCCCTTGCGAGCCAGTGTGATGAGCTTCTCCACATAGGGGCGAAGCGCCTTGGCCTTGGCGAGGGTGGTGGTGATGCGGCCGTTGCTGATGAGGCTGCAAGCCTGGTTGGCCAGCAGGGCCTTGCGATGTGATGCCGTGCGCTGAAGCTTGGCTTTCTTTACTCCGTGTCTCATGGTATGTATCTAGTTAGATGTTGAAGGTTTGATGGTTTTATTCGTCTTCGTCGGAATAGACGTCGATGTTGTGGGAGATGAGGGCCTGCAGGTCCGTGCCGCGGGTGTCGTCCTCGGTATCGCGCAGGCGTGAGGAACCGCCGCTGGCCGGGGCGAGCAGCTTGGGATCGAACTGCATGCCCAGGGAGAGGCCGTGCTGCACGAGCTTGTCCTTGATTTCGTTCAGGGACTTCTTGCCGAAGTTGCGGTACTTGAGCATCTCCGCCTCCGTCTTCATGGCGAGCTGGCCGACGGTGGTGATGTTGGCGTTGTTGAGGCAGTTGGCGGCACGCACGGAGAGCTCGATCTCGTTCACGCTCATGTTGAGCAGCTTGCGCAGCTGGGCGGTGTTGGCGTCCTGCTCTGCACCGGAGGACTTGTCGAACTCCACGCGGCGCGTGTCATCGTCCACAAACACATCCAGGTGGTGGCGCAGGATGCTTGCCGCCTGCAGCATGGCACTGTCCGGGGACACGCGGCCGTCCGTCCACACATCGAGGATGAGCTTGTCGAACTCGGTCATCTGGCCCACGCGGGCGTTGTCCACCGCGTACTTCACGCGGGTGACGGGGGAGAAGATGGAATCAATGGGGATGACGCCGATGGGGCGGTCCTTGTCGTTGTTGTCGTCGGCGGTGTGGAAGCCGCGGCCCACGTTGACCTCGAAATCGCAGTCAAAGATGGTGCTCTGGTCAAGGTGGCAGATGACCTGGTCCTTGTTGACGACGGAGTAGATGTGGTCCTCCTTGATGTCGGCGGCGGTGACTTCACCCTGCTTGGTGACGCGGAGGGAAAGGGTGCGGGGCTCCTTGCCGTGGTGGATGAACTTGACCTTCTTGAGGTTGAGGATGATTTCGGTGACATCCTCCACCACACCGGGAAGGGAGGTGAACTCATGCTGGGCGCCGGCGATACGGACGCTGGTGATGGCGGCGCCCTCCAGGGAGCTCAGGAGCACACGGCGCAGGGAGTTGCCCAGCGTGTGGCCGAAACCTGTCTCGATAGGCTCCGCGATGAAAGTGATATGGTTGGGGTCTTCCGGGTCCTCAATGCGCTTGAGGGTGTTCGGAATCTCGAAATGGGCCAGTTGAATGACCCCTTGCTCGTTTTCTGGTTCTTCAGGCATGGTATGTGTGGCCGGGTTTCCCTCCATGCGAGCTCTGCTTCCAGGGGAAAAGGAGGACCGACGACCGGGTTTTGTTAAACTCGCGCGGGGGCGAGTATATCTGTTTCCGCCACGCCAATCAAGCCTTATTTTGCCCGCGTGCCGCGTATGACGTTTTTTTCAAAAAAAATACAAAAAAAACGTTTGGGGCTTGGACAAAAGGGCAGTTTCATGCTTTATAGGGATGTATGAAGATACGCAACCTGACATTTTTGGGGCTGCTGCCGGCGGCCGTGCTGGCGGCAGCATGCACGCAGAAGGCGCCTGAACCGCAGGTCATGCCGGAGCCGGAGATTCAAGTGAAAGGCGAGGTGGCGAGCGACGCCCTGGCCTTCAACCTTTTCCGCTCCGTGGTGCAGGAACAGGAAGGCAACGTGGTGTTCTCCCCGGATTCCGCGGAAAAACTGCTCCACTTGCTGCAGAGCGGTGCGGCGGGGAGCACGCGCGCGCAGCTGGCGGCCCTGCCCTACGGTAAACAGGGCGTGCCCAGCACCATGAAGGTGGAATCCGCCAACGCGCTTTTTGCAGACGATTCCCTAAAACTCAAACCCAACCCGGCAGAGGTGCAGCGCGTGCCGTTCAGCACCGATTCCGCGCGCGCGGCAGAGAAGGTGAACGCCTGGTGCTCCGACCGCACGCACGGCAAGATTGCCAACGTGATTTCCCCGCAGGACATCCACCCGGCAACGCTCCTGATGGCCGCCAACGCCGTCTATCTGAACGAAAAATGGCTGCATCCCTTCCAAGTCTCCGCCACCAAGGACGCACCCTTCACCCTGGCGGACGGCTCGCAAAAAACCGTGCAGATGATGGATGATGAGCTCTCCTGCCGCTATGCGGAGGGCGCGGACTGGAAAGCCGTGGCGCTCATGTACGCGCCCGCCGCCAAGGGGGAGCCGGGCTGCTTCATCGGCATCCTGCCCAAGGGAGACGCCCGCCGCTTTGCACAAGGCCTGGATGCCGCCAAGTACTCCGCCATCCGCACCGCCCTGGCCAAGAGCTCCCCTGAGCATGTGCAGGTCAGCCTGCCGCGCCTCACCCTGCAGCCGGAACGCTTCAGTCTGAATCAGGCTCTCATCAAACAGGGTGTGCGGGACGCCTTCTCCGACCATGCGGACTTTTCCGGCTTCTCTGACACGCCCCTGCACCTAGCGGATGTATTCCAGAAATGCTATGTGAAAGTGGACGAGCAAGGCACGGAAGCCGCCGCCGTCACCATTGCCACGATAGATGCCGCTTGCATACTGCCGGAGCCGCCTCCCTCCATCCGCTTCGACAAGCCCTTCATCTGGGCCATAGGAGACCTCACCACCTCCGCCCCGCCCTACTTCATCGGCCTCTGCGAACAACCGTGAGGGGCCACTCTCATGCACACGCTCGGTTTATCCAAATATAGACAAGTTTAATAGGCAGATTGTCTGATTTTGTATATTTCGCTTGACATCCAGACAGCTGTGCCGTTTTCTGAAACCGGTTGTAACTTCGCTCGATAAAGGGGACTCTTTTGCGCTTGCCTGGACTCCAGAACGCGGTTGGCATTAAATTGGCCATGAAAAAAATGCGAAAAAAACGTTTTGGAGGTGGACAAGAGGGGCAGTTTCATGCTTTATAGGGATGTATGAAGATACGCAACCTGACATTTTTGGGGCTGTTGCCGGCGGCCGCGCTGGCGGCAGCATGCACGCAGAAGGCACCTGAACCGCAGGCCATGCCAGAGCCGGAGATTCAAGTGAAAGGCGAGGTGGCGAGCGATGCCCTGGCCTTCAACCTTTTCCGCGCCGTGGTGCAGGAACAGGAAGGCAACGTGGTGTTCTCCCCGGATTCCGCGGAAAAACTGCTCCACTTGCTGCAGAGCGGTGCGGCGGGGAGCACGCGTGCGCAGCTGGCTGCCCTGCCCTACGGTAAACAGGGCGTGCCCAGCACCATGAAGGTGGAATC
>JAZLHB010000173.1:0-1573 GCA_045616565.1 Akkermansia sp.
CTGCGCCCACACCCGGGAAAAACCAACGCCCCGCCGGCGGGGGCGGGTCGGGCCTTGACGTATCTCCTGCAAAATTGATTACTTCCTGCGTCTACGGATGCAGAGTCCTGCAAGCGCCAGCAGGCTCAGCGTGCCCGTGGCGGGCTCGGGCACGCCCTGAACGGTCATCTGGAGAAGATGTGTTTGTTCCTCGCCATCCGTCAACAGAAGCTTGCCCTGCGCCAGCACTTGCGTACCGCTTGCATCTGTGATGTTCACCAGAGTGCCGCTGTTCAGGCCCTCAATGGCCAGCTTGGACTGTACCAGCGTAATGGTGGTGCCGGGTGTCCATTCCTGCACGTCAAGGGCTTTGACTTGCAAGGTCGCCTCCGAGAAATTGAGAGCGTATCTAGCCGTTGAGGTAGAGAGCGTGATACAGGGTTCTGCGGCAGACATCTGCGCATTGGTCAGGTGGAAGGTCAGGGAATTCATGCCACCCAGTGATTGGGCCTGCAATCCGTACCCATAAATATCAATGGTGTTGTTATAACTCTCTGTTGCAGCAGAGCCTGCAACAACACGGCCCATGGTGATTCCGCTCGCCGAGCCAGAGCACTCAACAACATTGTCTTGTGCATCTTTGAGAGTGAGAGCAGCACTCTTGCCAACCAGGTGGATTTGGTTGTTGTAGGCAGCCCCGGAATAGCTTTTGCCACCAGAGATTGCTCCCGTGGAGCCGCCCATGAAAATAACGATGTTGTCATGGGAAGCACCCTCGTTAGCTACCCCGCCGTTGAGAGCCTGGGGTGTTCCGTCTTTTATGACGATGGAATTGCCGAAGGAGTTTCCCGTGCCAGAGGCGCTGCCGCCGTTGATGGTGCCTACCTTGCCGCTGTCCATAGTCACTTTGTTGCCGTTCACAGAGTATGCGTTGATAGAGTAGCCTCCATACACGCTGTGGTACTGGTGGTCTTCATTTCCTCCTTCCGCAATATTCACATTGCCGCTTGTGGCATCATTTTCCAGTCCAAGCGCACCGACATAACCGTATGCCTCATACTCCTCCCCTGTATATGTTGCGTCGCTGATGATGGTGTTGATGGTCTCCTCCGCGAACACTTGGCTTCCCGCAGCGGCGGTGAGCATGGCAATGAATAGTGTGTGTTTCATAGTTTGATTACTTGCTTGACGGGGGATTGTACTACATTCTTGCAAGGCGGGTCAAGTGCAATTTTTTCTAAATCAGTGCATACGCACATGTGTCCCAAAGATTGTTTCCCTGTCTTGCAACGAGTTGATGGGTAATCGTTAGGAAAATCGCCCAAAATTGAAGCCCGCCTCTTTAGATATTATCAGTAAAGGCAGCCAGAGATGTGCGGACGGGATAGCGGAGCCACCCCGCCATTCGTCCGCCTCCGCCAAGGCTACGGCGTGACGAGGCGGGGTTCCCGTGCCGCGTCATTTGGGCGGTGGTTACCCCACGGGTTGACACCCGAGGCTACCGTGCCTCCGGCGCACTCCGCCATTCGGCGGAGTTTTTCAATATGCGCGCTTCGCGCGAATCACAGGGCTTCATCTGGCCGCATGCCAGATG
>JAZLHB010000174.1:0-15949 GCA_045616565.1 Akkermansia sp.
GTACAGTCGGGATTTCCCCTCGAACTTCCTCTCCCACGGGGCGTTGCCGCACCGCAGCTGTTCTTCAGGTTTGAGATTCCGCATCATCACGGTTCCTTGTGGACTTTCACCACAGTTCGCATATCGCGTCGGTCGTACCCGGAAAGGGCTGCCCGGATTGCTCCAGACAGCCCCAACCGAACTCAATTGAGATTACGACTTCTTTTTTTGAGTTGGGAATTTTCTTCGCCTCACTTCCTGCGGCGGCGGGCCGCAAGGGCCGCAAGCGCCAGCAGGCTCAGCGTGCCGGTCGTCGGCTCGGGAACCTGGCTGCCCTTGACAAGACCGAAGGAGCCTTCGTTGGCGTACACCGTGTAGGGGCCCGTCAGGCCTTCGGCGCGGAACAGCTGGTCGTAGCTCATGCCGGTCTCTGCCCCCACATAGCCAAGTTGCGTTCCATCGGCGGCAACGATGAGGTCAAGCCACTGACCCTCACTCAGTCCAGCGAGAGCCTCGATGGTATCCTGATCCAGGTTGACGAGACTGTTCGGCGCGAGGTCGAACCTCAGCGTGCTGCCCAGCGTGAGCGCGTTCATGGCGCCGCCGGCAACATGGCCGCCGTCTACATCCAGCGTGGATCCGCCCTTCAGCGTCAGGTTCGCAAGCAGCGTGGCGCTGCCGCCTGTCAGAGTGTCGGTGATGGTAATCGTCCCCTCGTTGTTGGGGGCAAGTTCATCACCCTGGTACACAGCAACGGTGGTGCCTGCGCCAATGGTCAGATCGGCCAGTTCAACGGGATTGACACCCACATTCTGCAGGGTGATATCACCAGTGGTCGCCGCAATGCTTGTCAGGCTAGCATTCTCGCCCAGATAGACATTGGTGAGAATGAGAGCGCCTGTTCCTACATTTTCGATGCTGACAGCATCGACATTGTTGGCGACCGTGACATCTGTATCACTGTTGCTGGTCATCACTTCAGCGCTCACCGCTATGGATTCCTCAGACGTGGAATACTTAACCGGATCTCCCTCAGCAGTGGTATTGACCATAAAAACACCCGCGACACTACCCGTGAAGGTAATTCCGTCAACTGTAGTAATATCATTGAGGAAGAACGTGGAAGAACCTGCAGCCAAGCTAATCGCCTCAGGAGACACATTGTCACCGGTAATGTAGCTGTATACATGAGTAACAATGTTCTTGCCTTCAAGTACATCATCCATATTCAACGACGCCCCATCACCCACATCAATGGTCTGCGTGTCACCATAGTGCGCACCGGCAGCAATGGTGCTGGCATCAATCTCGTCTACCACAAAGAACGTGTCGTAGGTCGGAGAGCCGCCTCCAACAATGATGGTGCCGTCATTCTCCAGATTGTAGCCCTGCCCTTTCCACTGGATGTCGGAACCGGTAGCGGTACCGCCACTAACAACCTGCACATAGGTCGAGCCGGTGCCTTCATAATGGTTGGCATCGGAGGTCGTCTTGTTGCCGGCCAAATCGTAGTAGCCGGTGCCGCCACTCTGCTCCGAGAAGCCGCCACCCAGCGTGACACCCGTGAGGCTCACCGTGCCAGCGTTGTCGATGGTCTGGTAAACCGTGCTGCCTGCGGTCAGGGTAAGGTTGCCGTGTTCTCCCACCTCAATGTTGCCGGCTGCTGTCAGCTTGCCACCCAGATTCAGCGTGGAGTCCACCAGCAGAGTGCCGGTGCCGGTCACATTAACGGAACCGGTATCACCTACGTTGATACCGCCGGTAAGGGTGAGGGTCTTGCCCTCATCCGTGCTCAGGGTCAAGGTATTATTGCCAACATTGATGGTAGCGCCCGTGGTGGCATTCTCCTTCGTGGTGACAGAGATGTTTCCGGACTGATTCAAGGTGCCGGCAACCGTTCCGCCGTTGAGCACGATATCCGCAGCAACGGAGCCATGCTTGCCTTCGCCTTCGTCTTGAAACTGCAGAGTACCCCCATCAACCTGAAGCGTGCCTGCAGAGATAGTGGAGTTGCTGAAACCGAAGGTGCTGTTGCCTTTCTTCGTAAGTTTGTTATTATTCAGGTTCACGGTGTTGGCCGCATAGGTGCTGGCAAGCACCCACATCTCATTGCTGCCATCGCTGCCAATGTAGGAATCATCAGTCAGGATAAGACCAGAAGTCTGAGCCATATTGTGACCGATGGCACCCCCCATATTGGTGAGTGTACCGCCAGCCAACGTGTAAATGTACTTGGCATCACCCTGACCGTTAACATCGATGGTAGCACCTGCACCAACCGTGATGGTCTTGGTTCCAGTCGTGTTGGGTGCGCCCAGAGCAGTTTGGTTGCCCAGCTTCACGGTGCCGCCGGTAACGGCGACATTGCCGGCAAAGTCGCTGCCGTTCTGGAGGGTCACCACGCTGTTGCCTCCAATAGTCAGCGTCTTGCCGGCCACGGGGCCGGTAATGCTGCTAATGGTGGTAGCTGCTGTGGCATTCACAGTGGCAGAAGCATTGTCCACAAGCTTGACAGCTGTTGTGATTGCCGCATCCACGTTCACCGTTGTATCATCCTTCAACTCCACACGGGTGATGGACACACTGGCTGCATCGGCAGCCTCCTTGTACTTCGCGATATCAAGGGAGCCTTCATTGACGTATACAGCGGTCTTATCAGAAATACCAGACAACGTGTAAACGCCATTTCCTTCCTGAACTGCGGCAGTTACATCCGTATTGGCGTATTTGAAGTGCCCGTTGTCAAGATTAAGCGTCCCGTCACCAGTATACACCGTTATCGTACCAGAAGACATATGGAAACCGTTTACACTATCTTTGTCCTCATAATCCACAGTCTTGCTCACTGTGGACGCATCAGTGATGGCATCAATAGCGAAATCCCCGTTAAGCACCAATGTACCGGCTTGCGCGTCTATCATGCGGTGCAGTGCCGTGCCGCTGATGGCCTGTGAACCGACACCCTTCTTCACAATCTGGCCGCCCACGGTGAGCGTTCCGGTGAAAGAATGAGTGCCACCCTCAGCAACGTCGAAGGTGAGGTTCTTGCCATCGCTCACATTCACCGTGCCCTGGGTGCCGTCCAAGCCGCCAACCGTCAAGTCACCAGTGACATTGGAAACCACGTTGGTGCTAATCTGTAGCTTGCCGATGGAACCTCCACCGATATTGTAAATACTATTTCCGCCAGGGCCTGCCAAATCCAGCGTACCTTCACCAGCAAGCGTTTGAATACTCGTCTGCCCTTTCCAAGCGCCCACGAATTTGAGTGTGCTGTTGGCAGCCACACTGGTGGTACCGGCCAGCGTGAGATAGAGTTTATCTTTACTGCTCGTATCTTGGATATGGATGTTGCTGGTGCCGCTCTCCACAGTGACTCCGTTGATTGTCATGGGAGCTGCATGTACCCACAGTGTGGCGTTGTCCAGCTTGACATGACTGAAAGAAGACAAATCCACATACATGTCTGCGAAAGCTCCGCTGGTACTCATCTTGCCCAGTTTGAGTGTGCTGTGGTCCAGCGTCAGCGTGCCTGTGACCTTGGACGTGGGAGCAGCAGCCTTGCTACCCGCACCTTCAAGATCCACATTCGTGGACAGCGTAATATTGCCATCGCCCGTCACCATCTGCAGCAGCTGAGCAGCGGTTGCACCGTCATCAAGCTTCAACGTGGCGCCAGCGCCCACAGACATGGATCCACCCGCAGCAATAGAAGCAGCTCCGCTAATCTCCATGGTTCCACTGCCAGTCAGGGAAAGGCTGGCATCGGTAGCAATATCGAGTGTGCGTGTGGTGAGGTTGTTGTTCAGCTGGAATTCGTAGCCAGAGGCATTCACCGCAATAGAATCAGCTGTAGCCGTGGTATCAACATCCACTGTCTTGTTCTGTGCACCGCTGTCAAAGACCACGGGAGAAATTGCGGTTGGCACACCTCCAGTCCAAGAAGCGTCTTCAGACCACTTGTTGTTGTACGCCGTGCCGTTCCAGGTGGAGGTCGTGACCTCAACACTTTGGACGAGGGCAACATTGCCGATGCCCACGAAGAAGCCGTTGGCCCCTCCCGCCTTGCTCACGGCAAGCGTGAGGGTGTACTCCTTGTTGCTCTCAAGCGTGATGTCGTCAAAAGCAATCTTGGCTGTGCCACCAGTGAAAGAATTGGTCGTATACGAATCATCTTTTTTCGTATATACGGAAGTACTCTGATTGGCATGCCCGTTTGAATGCAGTGCAAAATCGGCAATGGTGCCGCCATCAGTGCCGGTCAGAGTCCACACGCATTTAATCCTGTTCGGCCCATCGGCTGCAGAATCCTCCTGCGGATGTCCCACACCGTTGCCATTATACGTAACGAAATCCACGTTGATGGCAGAAAGTGTCACCGCCTCCGAGAGGTCAGTAGCAGTAGTAAATTTCAAGGTATAGGTGTAGCTATTGCCCGTACCGACGTTGGTGTCAACAGCTCGAATGGATCTTGTATAGTCCGTGTTGTCCTTTACGCCTTCCGTGGTGCACGAAGCTGTGACGCTTGTGAGATCCAGCCCGTTTTCACCCCAAATGATGGGTGTGTCCGCTTTCTGGTTCATGACGTTTGCCAGTGTAACATCAGCGGTGGCAGCTTGAGCCTGTGAGAGCGTGAATCCCACAGCTGTGATGGCGGCGACGAGCGCCGCGCGGAGTGTTCGATTGAGTTTCAGTTTCATGGTATTGTTTGTTGTTATTCTTGTGTTCGTGTATTGGACGAAAGGTTGAGGTCGGGGCACAATGCTCCCAAACTCCAAGCGCAAGCATACAGGTTTTCAAATACTGTAGGCGTCCATAACAACCTATACTGCTCACCAACAATGTGTTGCATGCGGTTTGTGTTTTATGGCAACGGCACGCGGCCGAACAAGATTTGCCCTGAAATCCAAAAAAAATCAAAAAAATCCAACTTTTGGCTTGCATCAGTATTTGAAATACTGTAGGCAAGCCCAGATATCCGATGCGGCATTATCAACACTGTACGCCAGAAGCAATAAACACCAATAAGATGCGAAACACCCCAGTAATTTTCTTTGATTTTTATCCATTGCCATCCCATAACTCTCCCGAAGGGAGACGTCATCCATCTATCTCTGGGCGCGCTCAGAGTCATTCCCCGCCGCTTGATGCGGGAGCGGGATAGGGTGCGTGGTGGGTGTGGGTGAAGTGCCAGCCTGGTTGGAGGTAGCGCCAGAATTCAATGTGCGGGGAATCTTGTTCCTGCTGCATGCGCCGGGGAGTCATCTCGAAGGGGTAGATTTGCACGGGGATGCACTTTTGGCCGGCTTTGAGGGCTTGGTCCACCATGGTGTAGACTTCCTCAATGGCGGGGTCTGTGATGGCGAAGCAGCCTATTGAACTGTCGCCGCCGTGTACCATGATGTAGCTGCCGGTGCGGCCGAGCGAGCGGTCATAGGCGTTGGGGTACCCCACGTTGAAGGCGAGCCAGTGGTTGCTGAGGGGGTTGAGGGCGTTCGGGTAGACCTCATAAAACCCCTCCGGGGCCTGGTAGTCGCCCTCCGCCTGCTTGGGGCCCAGCTCACCGCTCATGCCGGCAATGGGGTATGTTTTGAGCAGGTGCCAGGAATTGTCCGCCTTCTCCTTCACATGCAGCTCCAGCTCCCGCTTCTCCTTGACGATGCGGATGAAGACGTGCTTGCCGAAATGTTCTCCGAACGCGGGTTTCACATGGCGGAATGCAATGGCCACGCGGTCTGTTTCATCCGGGGTGCAGGAGGTGGGGAGCATGGCGAGAAAGGCGGCGGTGAGAAGCGCGGGGAGAGCTTTCATCAGGGTTTGGGCTGGGCATCCGGTTCTTGGGAAGGCGCGGGAACGGGAGAATCCACCACCACTTCCGCATCCACCACGGTGGGTTCCGGCAGGGCGGCGGCGGGTTTGGCGGGAGGCTCGATTTCAGCGGGCGTGATATCCGGCTCCGCTTCCGTTTCGTGATTGGGTTCGGGCTCCGGCGCCGGCAGGGATTCCGGCGCCTTGGCGGGCTGTTTCCTGCCGGTGAACGCCTGGAGCACGCACATGGCCAGTGCAAACACGCCGAAGAAGATACCCGGCAGCAGCGCGCATATCCAGGGGTGGAACTTCACGGGCTGCGCCACATCGTACAGCAGGGAATCCGGCGAGACATCGCCCGCCAGCCACCACCACAGCATATCGCTGAGCACAAACCACAGTGCCAGGCTCACCAGCACCGTAACCAGCACCCGCACGCGCGTGACCGCGCACAGCAAGGCCAGGATGCACGCGCAAAGGGCCAGGGTAACCATTGCGCCGTCCGTGTCCGGCATCTGCATGAAAGCCACGGCCTCCCTGCAGGAATCCAGCGGTGCGGGCAGCAGCAGGTGCGGGCCGAACACCATGCAGGTGAGCCAGCCCAGCGAAAGCGGGAAGGAAACGCCCAGCACGGCGTTCCACAGCGCGCCGAGCGCGTGCGGCACAAAGACCAGCCCCAGCAGCACGGCAAAGAGAAGGGTTTTCCAGCTCAGCACGCTCACGGGGAAAAGCCCGCCGGCGGTGGCCGCGTATTCACGCAGCAAATCCAGCAGGCTGGCATGCGGCGGCAGGGAGAGGCAGCATGCCGCCAGGAGCATGAGAACCAGCGCAAGCCACAGCCGCACCGCCGTGCAGAGGTGCCGCATGTTCGCCGCTATGAATTCCCCGATCATGGATTACAGGCCCAACAGGCAGCGGCAGGCGAAGGACAGGGTGGTGCAATCCTCCCCGCTGTGCGTCTCCAGCACCTCCGCCGCCGGGTATTTGGCGCGCAGGGAGGGAGAGGGGTTCACCAGCACGGTGCGGTCGCAGATGCCCATGAGCGCCTCGTCCGCCGCGCTGTCCGTGTAGAGCACGTCCGCATGGGTGATGGCCAGGCTGCGCAGGCGGATGAGCTTGTTCTCTCCCTTGTTGTTGCCGGGGGCGGCGAGCTGCGGGAACAGGGGCACGCTTTCCCCGATGGCGACGGGGGTGCCGATGGTGTAGTCGAAGTTGAGTTCGCGGCCCAGCAGGCGGGTCCACCAGCCGGGGGAGGCGGAGCAGAGCACGGTGCGGTCGCCCGCGCGGCGGTGGTGGTCCAGGCGTTCGCGCAAGGCGGGGTAGACGGCGGGCAGCAGCTCCTCCTGCACCATGGCGGTGCATTCCGCCTCCAGCACCTCCCTGGGCATGCGCCACACCAGGGAGAGGAAGGCGCGTTTCATGAAGGATGTGCCCACCAGGCGCAGCCCGCGCAGGATGCCCACGGGCAGCAGCAGCAACAGGTACAGGCGCCGCGCGCCGTGGCGTTTCAGGATACGCCGCGCAAAGCGCAGCTGGGAGTCTCCCGGGAACAGCGTCCCGTCCATGTCAAAGATAGCAGTCATTGTTTGTTGTTGGTGATGATGCGCCATTTCCATACGAGCATAACGATGGCGCCGAGGATGATGCCGCCGAGGTGTCCGGCCTCACCGCCGGCGTTGCCGAAGTTGAAGACGATCACGACGGTGGCGATGCCGATGACCACCCACGCAAAGGTGCGCAGCTTCAGCGTGATGGGCGGGAAGAGCAGGCGCAGCTGCGCATCCGGGAACATGAACGCGGCAGCCAGCATCACGCCGTAAATGGAGGCGGAGGCCCCCACCATGGGCACCAGCTCCCACGGGGTTGCCGGGGTGCTGTAGCCCGCGTATTCCACCAGGCGGTTGCAGAGCAAGGCGAAATCCGGGGTGTCCGGAATGGAGCTGTACACACCGTAGTAAGCCAGCAGGGAGGAGAAGAGCGCGCCGGCCACGCCGCAAGCCAGGTAGTACGCCACATAGCGGCGTGAGCCCATGACCTGCTCCACCACGGGGCCGAAGAAATAGAGGGCCCACATGTTGAACACCAGGTGCCCCAGGTTGGCGTGTACAAACTGGTAGGTAATCAGGCGCCAGATTTGCCCGTTGGTGAAGGTGAGGTACCAGGAGTGCGCGCCCAGCAGCTCGAAGATGGAGACGGAGTTGCCCTCCGGCACGGCGATGCACATGAACGCCTGGCGCTGCACCGCCAGCCCCAGCACGAAGATGAGGATGTTCAGGAAGAGGAGGGATTGTGTGACTGTGGGACGGATTTGGTTCATCTTGGCAAGTGTGACACGGCAGCGCGCCTGTTTGTTCAACCCGCGTTAGGGGAGGCGCCCGGCAATGCCGGCGATTTCATCCTCCGTGAGTATGTGTTCCATCTGGCAGGCGGCCTGCTCTGCGCGGGATTCGGAGAGCCCCGCACATTCCCGCATGAAGCGGCACAGCGTGCGGTGCGCGGCCATCACCCGCTCCGCGTAGGCGCGCCCCTTGTCCGTGAGCTGCACGGGCGCATACGGGGCGTAGGTGATAAGCCCCTCCGCGGCGAGCTTGCGCAGGGCGGCGGTAACGCTGGGCATGCGCACGCCCAGCAGCTCTGCAATACCGCTGGCCTGGGCCTGCCCCTGCTGCTTGCAAAGGGTGCCTATGGCCTCCAGGTAGTCCTCTGCGCTGCGGCCCAGACGCTCGATGTCTGTAGCGGCCGCGGTCATGGCTTCTTGCGGAGCACGGCCACGCACTCAAGGTGTTTGGTTTGCGGGAAGAGGTCGAACGGCTGCACCTCCTCCACCTCGTAGCCTGCCTTGTCGAACTCCACCAGGTCGCGTATCTGCGTGGCGGGGTTGCAGGAGACGTACACCACGCGCGCCGGGCCGAAAGCGAAGAGCTGGTCCAGGAAAACCTTGTCGCAGCCCTTGCGCGGGGGGTCGATGACCACGGCGGTCTCGCTTGCGGGGAAGTCCACCTGCCCAAAGATGGCCTCTGCACTGGCGGCCAGGAAGGAAGCGTGGGAGATTCCGTTGCTGCGGGCGTTGGCGCGCGCCCAGTCCGCGCTGGTTTCGCTCACCTCCACGCCCAGCACCTTCTCGAAGCTCGGGGCGAGCGTGAGCGCAAACAGCCCGCTGCCGCAGTAGGCATCCACCAGGTAGCGCGTGCCGCCCCGGCATGCCTTTTCCGCCACGTAGCCCGTGAACAGCGGCAGGATGAACGGGTTGTTCTGGAAGAAATCCCCCGCCAGGAAATTGAAGGTGAGCTCGCCCACATGCTCGGTGCACACGGCGTTGTTGTTGGTGATGACACTGCCCTCGCTCACGCGCATGAGCAGGGTGGCCCCGCGCTTGTACTGCGCGGCGGCCTGCTGCACGGATTTGCGCAGGGCGGGAAGCGCGGCGTTGATGGGGTCCATGGCAATGGGGCACTGCTTCACATCGCACACCTCGGAGCGTGAGCCCGCGCGCAGGAAACCGATGCTGCCCATCTTGGCCTCCTTCGGCTTGTGGAAATGCGGGGTAATCTTGGAGCGGTAGGCGTATTCCTGAGGAGAGGCAATGGCGGGCTTCACGGTGGGCTCCAGCCCGGTCTGCAGGCGCAGCAGGTCCGCCACCTGGGCGGTCTTGTACTCCAGCTGCCGCGCGTATTCCAAGTGCTGGTACTGGCAGCCGCCGCAGTAGCCGTACACCGGGCATACCGGCGCAATGCGGTGCGGGGAGGGCTCCAGCACCTCCACCAAATCCGCGTGGGAACAGTTTTTCTCATTGCGGTAGATGCGCGCCTTCACCCGCTCGCCGGGCAGCGTGAACGGCACGAATACCACCCAGTTGTCAATGCGCCCCACGCCTTCTCCCTGGTTGGTGAGATTGTCTATGACAAGCTCCACCTCCTGATGATAGGCAAAGGGCTCGGCCACAAATTTGCGGGGAGGGGTGTCTGTCATCTCTTGTCTGTGGTGAGTTTTCCGTTGATGTCCATGGGAAGGTTTTCCGGCAGGGGAATGGGGCGCAGCCCCTTCATTTCCGCAGAATTGGGCTTGGGGGCGTCCTGCTTGGAGTCTGCGCTCAGGGCCTCTTCCGGCGGGGCCAGGTTGCGGATGCGCAGCCCCGGTGCCGCCGGCAGCGGGCTGCCGCTGCCCAGGGAGGACGTACCCAGGCCTTCCGATGCATCGGGGCCGAACTGCGGCAGACCCATGGTAAGCGGCCCGGTTTGCGCGTCCCGCACGGAAATTTCCTGCTTGGCAGGCTCCGGGATGGCGACATCCGGGCCTTGTTCCGCCAGCAGCTTGAGCGCGGCCTCCTGCTGTTCCGGGGAAGGCATCACCCCATCGGCACCAGCCGCCTGGGAATCGCTTCCCGCAATGCCCTCCGCAGGCTCGTCCTTGGAACCGGAGCCGAAAAGGCGGGAGAAGAAGCGGCCGATGAGGGTGGAGTTTTTCATCCCCTCCTCCAGCTCGGCCTGCTTGGCGGCGGCGGCAGCCTCTGCCTCCGCCGTGGTGGCGGGGGCGGCCACCTGCGCGGGCTCCTGTTGGGGTGCTGTCCTGCCTGCGCGTGTGGACGTACACGCGCACAAGGAGAGCACCGCCGCCAGCGCGGCTGACTTCGTGAAGGCCTTCATCACGCGCATGCTATCATTTATTTCCGGCGCTGGCAAGCATTTGTCCGGTACGCCTCCGCGTCAGCATGACTCATTTTTTCTGCAATTCTTGCCAATTCGCTTGACAATCGGTCTGAATTGTGTAAACTCTCGCTCACCAAACGAAAACCATTTATCACCATTATGGCTCATACACTCTCCGCTAAGAAGCGCATCCGCCAGACCGCAACCCGCACTGCGGCCAACCGTTCCGCCATGTCCCGCGTCCGCACCCTCCGCAAGAAGGTGGACGCCGCCGTTGCCGGCAAGGACAAGGAGGCTGCCGCCACCGCCTACAACAACTTCGCCTCTGCCATCGACAAGGCTGCGAAGCGCGGCACCGTGCCGGCCAACCGTGCAGCCAACTACAAGAGCAAGGCTGCCAAGGCTATCGCCTCCATCGCCTAAGTTCCCTTTCGGTTTTTGTTTGGGGCGGGGCATCGGCAGCAATCCGGTGCCCCGCCTTTCTTTTTTCTCCCCCCTATGCAGCCGGATTTCAAGGAAATTGCCACCACCGTGGCGAACGATCCCGCAAGCTACAAAATCTGCACCGTCTGCGGCGCCGTGGTGGACCGTGACGCCGTGTGCTGCCCGGACTGCACCGCCTACCGCTTTGACACCGATCCCGAGCACGTTCTCAACCGCGCCCTGGATTTAGGCTCCAAGCCCCGCAGCAGTGTCACCCACCTGGACACGGTGGAATAAGCACGCTGCCAGAGACGTGCAGCGGGGCGGCTCCTCCACCCCGCTCATTTGCCCGGGTAGAGGAGGCGCAGATCCTTTTGGAAATCCGCGAAGGGCCGTTTGGGGCTGCCCCAAGCGCGTTCCGAGAGGGCGGCGGCACGGGGAAAGGCCATGTGAAAGAGGCGTTGCGGTGTGGTGATGTGCTCTGTCCAGAGATTGGCCTGAATGCCGCGGATGTTGCCTTGCGGCACGGTGTATTCAAAGACCTTTTGCAGGGTGATGACCGCAGGAACGGACCCGGGGTCGTCCTCCGTGGGGCGGTAGTCGAAATAGAAGTGGGAACAGGGGCAGAGGATGAGCGGCGCGCCGGAATGAAAAAGTTTTTCTGTGCCGGAGGCATGCCACACCATGGTGGTTTGGCGCTGCACGCCGTTTGAGGCGGCCTCGTCCCACACAATGGCCTCTCGCCCGTGCCCGCGGCAGAAATCCACGAGCCTCTGCATCCAATCACGCTGCTGGTCCGGCGTGGCGAACTGCGGCAGCACCTCGTCCCCGCCCAAGTGCAGGGGAGTGTCCGCCGGGAAAAGCTGCATGAGCTCGGTGAGCACATCCTTGGCAAACTCCAGGGAGCGCGGGTTGGCCACATCCAGCACATCACCGCCGCGCAGGCCCATTTGCGGGAAATCCGCGCGGCCTATTTCCGGGTAGGCGGCAATGGCGGCATAGCAGTGGCCGGGCATGTCGATTTCCGGCACAATCATGATACCGCGCCCGCGGGCGTACTGCACCAGTTCGCGCATTTGGTCCTGCGTGTAGAAACCGCCCTCCACCCTGGGATGGTTGGGGCCGATCTTGATGGAGGGCCATTCCCAGTCCTCCACTCCCAAATCCTTGCGCCAGGCGGCAAATTCCGTGAGCAGCGGATATTTCTTGATTTCAATGCGCCAGCCCGGGCCATCCGTGAGATGCAGGTGCAGGCGGTTGAGCTTGAGCTCCGCCATGCGGTCGATGTACTCCTTCACCACCTCCGGCGGGAAGAAGTGGCGGGAAACATCCAGGTGCAGCCCGCGCCAGGCGTAGCGCGGGTAGTCGCACACGGCCACATAGGGCGGCGGGGCACCGCCGTTCTCGCGCACCAGCGCGGCTGCGGTAAGCCGGGCGTAGAACCGCCCGGCGGCATCGCGCGCGTCCACCTCCCATTCGCCATTCTGCGCACGGTAGCGCAGGGTGTACGCGCCCTCCACCTGCGGCAGCGCGGGCAAAGGCTCTGCGGGGTTGCAGCTGATATGCTGCGGCGCGGGGATGACTCCCTGCGCGGCGGTCAGGCACGCGGCAAACGCGGGGATGAGGGAATGCAGCCTCATGCAATCACGCGGAGCAGGCGTTTCACCGGGAGCGCCACCACGTTGTCCTGATCACCCTCCACCTTTTCCACAATGAGCTCGCTCTTCTCCTGCATGGCGTAGGCGCCGGCCTTGTCCAGCACATACACCTTGCGGATGTATTCGCGGATGTCCTGCTCGCTCATCTTGCGGAAGGTCACATAGCTCTTTTCCGTGAAATCACGGCGGAGGCCGCCGGGCATGATAACGGCCACGGCGGTGCACACGCAGTGGGTGCGGCCCTGCAGCTCCGTGAGCATGCGCACGGCGTCCTCCTCGTCCTTGGGCTTGCCGTAGGGCTTGCCGTCCAGGAACACCATGGTGTCCGCCCCCACCACGGTATCACGCGGGAAATCAAGCGCCACGGCCTCCGCCTTGGCGGAGGCGTTGCGCGCGCAAAGCGCCTCCGGGCTGAGCGTGGGATCGCATATCTCATCCACCTGGCGCACCACCACCAGGAACTTCACGCCCTCCCGCTCCAGCAGGGAATGGCGGCGCGGGGAGGAGGAGGCCAGGATGAGACGCTCTGCGGAGTGCAGCACGCGCAGCCCCTCCACTTGGAGCTCCCTGATGCCCTGGATGGTGGAGCCGAGCAGCCCCTGCACCGCATCCAGGAAGGTGGCGTGGTAGCCGGGGGACTTGAAATCCAGGCCCACCAGCGCGCGGCCCACGGATTCGCCGGAGTAGCGGTAGTCGAAATAGCAGATGGTGGCGAAACCCGACACGTGGGAGACGAACTCTCCGAACGCGCCGGCGCGCTCCGGGAAATCGATGGCGTACAGCGCCGGGTGGTGCATGCACTCGCGGTTGTAGGCAATCATGCGGAAGCGCACGCCCACATCCTGGGAGACATCCATGGGATGAAGGCCGAGCTTGGTGAGGTTGTCGAAGATATCCGCGAATTCCTGCTTGGTGGTGAGCAGGCCGAACACGGGGTACTGCGTATCGCTGTCAATCAGGCCGAACTGCACATCCGTGAGCTGGATGTTCTGCGGGATAATCTCGCGGCAGCGGCGCAGGTCGCACTCCTCCGTGGGCACGGCAAAGCGCACATAGTGGCTCTTGCGGGTGGAATCCTGCACGCCCGCCAGGCGGGAAACCACGCCCAGCTGGGAGAAATCCATGTTGCCGCCGGATATGACCACCAGGCAGCGGTCCTCCGGCGAGATGCGCCCGGCCTCCCAATCCTGCACCAACCCCGCCAGCCCCATGGCGCCGGAGGGCTCCGGTATCACGCGCAGCGTGTTCCACAAATCGCGGATAGCCTGGCAAACCTCGTCATTGGTCACGGTCACGTAGCCGTCCAGCAGCTCGCGGCAAAGGGGGAAGGTGTTCTCGCCCGCCTGGCGCACCGCCGTGCCGTCGCAGAAAACATCCACACCATGCAGCACCACGCGCTCGCCCGTCTCCACCGCCTGCTTCATGGAAGCCTGTGTGGTGCCCTCCACGCCAATGCACTTGCAGCCGGGCCAATATTTCTTGAACCAGCACGCGCAGGCGGCAGCCAAACCGCCGCCGCCAATCTGCAGGTAGATGCGCGTGAACGGGCCCTTGCCGCTCATCACCACCTCATCCGCCAGCGTGCCCTGCCCGCCCATGGTGGCGGTGTCGTCGTACGGGTGGACAAAGGTGAGCCCGTGCTGCTCCGCGAACTTGTGCGCGGCGGCGGAGGCGGCATCGTAGGAATCGCCCGTCAGCACAATTTCCACGTTCTCACCGCCGTGGCGGCGCACGGAATCCTGCTTCACGGTGGGAGTGGAGCGCGGCATGAAGATATGTGCGTGGCAGCCGAGCCGGGCGGCGGCAAGCGCCACGCCCTGGCCGTGGTTTCCTGCGCTGGCGGCCACCACGCCCTTGGCGCGCTGCTCCCCGGTGAGCTTGCACATGCAGTTGTAGGCGCCGCGCCACTTGTAGGCGTTGATGGGGCCCAAATCCTCACGCTTGGCAAAAACGGTCACGGGAATATGCGGCAGGTTCACCCGCTGCAGGGGCGTGGGCTCGCCCACGGCGTACACGCGCTGGCGCGCCTCCAGTATCTCATCGAACAATCTGTCTCGGAGCTCGCTCATGGTATCTGGCGCGTATTATACACCCCCGTGCGCTTTTTTCAAGGGAACATGCCGCACGCGGCACCGGGCGCGTGATAAATTGTGCTTGCGTATTCCGCCGCACTGTGGTACAAGGGGCGCGCAACCACCCGCTTGGGTACACGGTCTCGTGGTGTAATGGTAGCACAAGGGATTTTGATTCCCTTTGACTAGGTTCGAGTCCTGGCGAGACTATTTGGAGATGGGCGGTTGTTGCCCTTGGAAAATCCCCCGCCAAGATACCCTTCGCGTATCAATTGCCGCCCTCCACCTCCACGGAAACCGGGCAGTGGTCGGAACCTGTGATATCCGGGTGGATTTCCGCGCTCTTCACGCGCGGCATCAGGGATTCAGACACGCAGAAATAGTCGATGCGCCAGCCCACGTTGCGGGCGCGCGCACCGCCGCGGAAACTCCACCAGGAGTAGGCATCCCGCGTGTCCGGGTGCAGGCGGCGGAACGTATCCGCGAAGCCCGCCTTCAGCAGCTCGGTGAACCCCGCGCGCTCCTCATCGGAAAAGCCGGCGCTGAAATGGTTCGTATCCGGGCGAGCGATATCAATCTCCTCGTGCGCCACGTTCAGGTCACCGCAGAACACCACAGGCTTCGTTTTTGCGAGGGTGGAAACGTAGTTGCGGAAGGCGGCATCCCAATCCTGGCGGTAGGGCAGGCGCGCCAGCTCGTTCTGGGAGTTCGGCGTGTAGCAGCAAACCACATAGAAATCCGCAAACTCCATGGTGGCCACGCGCCCCTCCGTATCGTGCTCCGGCACGCCTATGCCCACGGTGGTGCTCAGCGGGGCCACCTTGGAAAGGATGAGCACGCCGGAATAGCCGGGGCGCTGCGCCGGGTTCCACAGCGCATGCGGCCAAGAGGCCAGCCACAAATCCGCCACCTGCTCCGGCCGCGCCTTGATTTCCTGCAGGCAGAGCACATCCGCTCCCAGTGCATCCATCTTCTCCGCCAGGCCCTTGCCCAGCGTGGCGCGCAGCCCGTTCACATTCCAACTCACCAGTTTCATGCCCCACATCATACTGGCACCAGCCTGCGGAGTCAATGCGTTTTCATGCGCGCAAGGGGGGAGGGGAGCCGCCTGCAGCGGCAATTAACCCGTCTTGACTAAAGCTACGCCGTGGCAGGCATGCAACGGGAGACGCCATCCACCCCGCAGAGCGGGGTTGCTTCGGGCGCGCCTCACGCGCCCTCCCCCTGCGGGCAGCCGCTGCGCGGCTGGCTAACCGGCCTTACAGCCGTCGGCCGTTTTCGGTGTAGAGACGTTAGGACGGTGGTTACCGCCGGCGCTCTATTGTATGGGATGGGATGATTGTTGTGTAAAGGAGGAAGTGCT
>JAZLHB010000175.1:0-29219 GCA_045616565.1 Akkermansia sp.
AAAATGTCGCCGAACGGGGGTGAAAATGGCTTGTTTTTGCCATTTTCAGAAGTACGGGACAAAATATGACACCCAGTCCACAGTGTAGGCTTCCCATGTCGGACAGCTTCCCGGAAAAAGGGGACTAAATAGAAGTCCCCCCAAATTTCTGACGCTCATTCCGGCAGGAGTTCCAGGAAGATGAGGGCGTCATCCTCTGCGGAGTCCAGGATTTCCAGGTCTGCCTCCGAGTGGATGGGGTAGTATTCTGCGCCCCAGAGTGCGGCGAGGTCTGAGAGGCGGAAGGTGGGGGGCTGGCAGAGGAGGCGGTGGAGTTCTGGGTCGTCCTCCGTTTCCTCCACGGAGGAAGCGGCTCCATCGTTGGCCAGGACGGCGATGACGCGGCGTCCCGGTGCGAGCTGGTGCAGGAGGGAGGGTGCGGCCATATCGCGCAGGACGGCGAGGTCCCCCACCAGGCAGCATGCGTAGTCCGTGTCTGCGGAGAGGCCGAGGAACGTGGAGAGGATGCCCTGCGAGCCCATGGTGTGGAGGTTGCGTAGGTAGAGGGTGGGAGCCTGCCACTGGGCGTATTTGTTCCAGAGCTCGGCGGCGGTGGGGCTGCCGAGGCAGACGGAATCCGCCAAGGCGGCGTGGTTGGAGAAGGCGCGCACGAGGGCGGGCGCGGATTCCGGGCTGGCCATGAGCAGCTCTTCCGTGCGTCCTGCCAGCTGGCGGGAGGCCGGGAGCAGGCGCATGGTGTCACCCACGCGGGGCACATCCCCGAGCGCCTTCATGATTTGCTCCGGCTCGCCTTCGATCACCTCGCTTCGGCGGGAGAGGCCGGAGAAGCCGCTGCGGGTGATGGAGAAGACCTCGATGTTGGGCATGTCCTCCAGCATGGGCCAGAAGGGGGATTCCGGCACGGCGCCGATGCGCAGGACGTAGCGCGGCTGGTTTTCCACCAAAATGTCCTCCGCGCCCTGGAGCGAGTATGCGGCAAGCTCCTCCCGCAGACCGCTTGCGGCATCTGCCACCACGGGCACGCGCAGGGTGCGGGCGAGCCACAGCGCGGGCTCCTGCTCCGCAGGCTCCAGCGCGCCGATCATGAGCACCAGGCCGTCCTGCGCGTGGAAGCGCAGCATTTGGGAGAGCGCCACCAGCGAGCCGCGGAAAGGCGGAGCCGCCGGCGGATCCGCGATGGTGAGCGCGCTGAAATCGCGCATAGGCATCACGGCATCCGCATCCACGCGCAGCTGCAGGTGCATCGGGAACCCCTCCGCCAGCCGGGCCGCGAGGTCCGGCAGGTCTGAGACGGGGCAGGGGAGCTCCAGGCGCGCGGTGGGTGCGTAGATGCCGAAGAGGGATTCCTGCTCAATGGTGGCGGGCGCGCCGGTGCCGCCGCCGTTGTCTGCATTGTCCACGGTGATGATGAGCAGGGGGTGGCGGCCGTAGTAGGCGTCCACGGCTGCGGGGAGCATGGCGGCGGCTTCATGGCCGCTGCCGGCCACCACGGCCACGGGGCGCCCGGTGGCCTGTGCGCGCCCGAGCGCAAAGAAGGCTGCGGCCGCGTTGTCCGCGGCATCCCAGCGGTGCACCACGGGGCATGCGGCGAGCGCACGGTAGAGGGGGGCGTTCAGCCTGCCGGGGCAGCAGACCCATTCCGCAATGCCGGCCAGAGCGGCGCATGAGATGAGGGAGTACATTATTCGGGAAGTTGAACGGGCTCGCCCAAGTGCCTGGGCTCGCTGCCGAGGATGAAATCAATGACCATGGCCACGCGGGCGGCACGCTCGCGCAGGCCCTGCTTGAGGCGGGTGCCGCGGGTGCAGGGGGGCAGGGAGGCCTCGAATCCCTCGGCATCGATACCGTGGTGGCGGGCAATGGCCACAGCACGCTCCACATGCTCCTTTTGGCTGATGACGGTGATGCGGTCCGCACCGAAGACTTCCTTGGCGCGCACCACGGAATCCAGCGTGCGCAGCCCGGCGTAGTCGCACACGATTTTATCCGCCGGCACACCCTCCGCCACCAGGGCGTTGCGCATGTCGCGCGGCTCGTTGTAGTTGGCGGCGCGGTTGTCGCCGGAGACGATGATGCAGCGCAGCTTGCCGGCGCGCCAGAGCTCTGCTGCGGCCTTGATGCGGCCGGTGAAGAAGTAGTTGAGGCGCCCGCGCGCCACATACTTGCTGCAGCCGAGCACCAGGCCCACGCTGTTGCTGCGGCACTCCTGGGCCTTGGCGTGGCAGTACGGGGCGGCGGGAAGCTCCGTCCAGAGCTCGCAAATGGCCGTGACCGTGAGCAGCACCAGCATGGCGTAGCACGGGATGCGGCAGATTTTCAGGATGCGGCGCAGCTGTTTCATCTGGCGTGGCGGGTGGCGGGAAAAGGCTCAGGGGATATCCACCAGCTCCACATGCATGGTAAGCTCGTGCGTGTCACCGCAGCGCAGCATGATGTTTTCCGCAGGCACGGCGGTGGTTTCCACGCAGAGGAACCCGCGCTCGTTGCCGGCGCCCAGGTCGCCCATGCCCTCGGCGAGCTTGGCGCCGGGGTTCCATACCACGGCGGAGCCGGAGCCCGCGCGGGTGATGCGGATGCTGCGGCCCCAGGCGGGGTCGTGGATGGTGATTTCCGCATGTTCGTCCACGGGGCAGTAGATGCGGTCGATATGCCCGGCGGGGATGAGCGGGTCCTCCGCGTGGGGCTGCGGGTCGTTCGCGAACTCGGTGAAGGCGCACTCCTCCAGCCCGGTGACCGCCACCTTCTCGTAGTCGCTCACGGCAAAGTAGGTGTGCAGGGCGGCGGAGAAGGGCATACTGCGCGGCACGTCCAGCGTCATGAGGCTCAGCGTGAGTGTGCGCCCCATCTCAATGGCGAGCGCGGCGCTGGGCATGAGCTCCGCAGCGGGCGGCAGGGCCAGCAGCAGGCGGATGGTGCCGTCCTCGTCCTCCTCCTGCTTGGCGAGCTGCCAGAGGGCGGTGCGGGCCACGCCGTGGGAGGGCAGGGAGGCGTCCTCCGTGTTCTTGCCGAACCAGGGCCAGCAGAGCGGGATGCCGCCGCGCAGGGGCTTGCCCTGCTTGAAAGCCGTCTTGGGGCTGGTGAAGAGCACGGGTTTGGCACCCTTGGGCGCCCATTCCAGCACGTGGCCGCCGTACAGGGAGACGGTGCCGCTGCAGAGCGGGGATTCGATGCGCAGGATGGGGAAATCCTCTCCGTGGGGGTATTCCGTGGTAATCATGGCGGTGGGGTGTCTCAGGCCTCGTTGCAGGGTTCCTCCTCCACGTCGCGCACGCGCTTGACCACCGCGCCCAGGGAGAGCAGCTTGTCGTCCAGCATCTCGTAGCCGCGGTCAATGTGGTAGAGGCGGTGGATTTCCGTGGTGCCCTCTGCCGCGAGCGCGGCGAGCACCAGGGCGGCGGAGGCGCGCAGGTCGCTCGCCATCACGGGGCAGGCGGAAAGGGTATCCACGCCGGTGATGATGGCGGTGCCGTTGTCCACCTTGATGTTGGCGCCCATGCGCTTGAGCTCTGAGCAGTGCATGAAGCGCTGCGGGAAGATGGTGTCCTTCACCACGCTGATGCCGGGGGTGAGGGAGAAGAGGGCGGTCATCTGCGCCTGCATGTCCGTGGGGTAGCCGGGATAGGGGGCGGTGAGAATCTTGCCGCTGGTGGGCTTCTCGCCGGGATTCACGAAGACCTGTGTGCCGTCCTCGGAGAATTCCACGGTGTGCCCGCATTCCGCCAGCAGGTCCGCAATGGTCTGCACATGCGCCCGGCAGATGCGGCAGATGCGCAGGCCGTCGCTGATGAGTGCTCCCGCCACCATGAAGGTGCCGGCCTCAATGCGGTCCGGGATGACGGTGTGCTCGCAGCCGTGCAGGCGCTCCACGCCCTGGATGGTGATGGTGCGTGAGCCCGCGCCCTCAATGCGCGCGCCCATCTTGTTGAGGAAGTTCGCCAGGTCCACCACCTCCGGCTCGCGGGCGGCGGATTCAATCACCGTGGTGCCGCGCGCCAGCACGGCCGCCATCATCAGGTTGTCCGTGCCCAGAACCGTGGGGCCGCTGTCGCCCCGCATATCCACCGTGGTGCCCACCAGGCCGTTCGGGGCCTCAATGAGCATGTTGCCGCCCTTCACGCGCACCCGCGCACCCAAGGCCTGAATGGCCTTCACGTGCAGGTCCACCGGGCGGTCGCCAATCACGCAGCCGCCGGGCAGCGGCAGCGTGCAGCGCTTCATGCGCGCCATCATGGGCCCCAGCAGGCAGATGGAGGCGCGCATCTTGCGCACCTGCTCGTAGGAGGCGGAGGAGGAGATGCCGTCCGGCGACTCTATGCGCACGGTGCCGCTGGAGCGCTCCACAGAGGCGCCCAGCTGGCTGAGGATTTGAATCATGTAGTTGGTGTCGGATACATCCGGCACGCGGGAGATGCGCACGGGCTCGTCCGTGAGCAGGGAGGCCGCCAATATGGGGAGGGATGCGTTCTTGGAACCGCTGATATTCAGCCGCCCGCTCAGCCTGTGGCCGCCTTCTACGATTAGTTTGTCCATGGATGGTGAGAGGAAATGGGGATTGAAAATACGTCGCGCGGCATTCTAACACGCAGGCCGCAGGCTGGCAAGAGGAATCATCGCGCGCGTGCGTCTTCGCGCGCGGCGGCAGGGATAATGCCGCAGGTGGTGCGGATTTCATCGTAGGTGAAAGGGCGCCGCTGCATGTCTGCCAGCCAGTCGTCCGTCTCCGGCAGTTGCGCCGCGCGGGCGAACATCTCCGGGCGGGTGATGCGGGTGAATATCAGATGGTGCATATTCACCATTGGGGTGGATTTCACACCATAGCCGTCTGGCGTGTTGGAGGACCAGTAGCGGATGTGCAGCTGGCCCTCAACTGTTTCTGTTCCAAGGAACACCACCATGTGCCCGCGTTCGTTGCAGCCGATTTCCTCTGTCCAGAAAAATTTGAGGAAATCCCCGGGGCGCGCCAGGCGCACGTCCTCGAAATTGCGTCCGGCCTGGAGGTCGTGGATGAGCTTGGCAAAGCCGGGCCCGTTGGCATTGGCGCGTCCCCAAATGCCGATGCCGTCCTTTTGCTCCGCCATATCCAGAGCCTGCCAGGCCTGGGGCGGGAGATGGCGGCGGATATGCTGCTGCCACAGCTGGAACGCGCGCAGCAGTACCACATAGCACGCTGCAGAGCAGAACGAGGGCTGCGCGGCCTGCAAATCCACATGCAGCCGTTGTGCCGGGCCATCCCAGTACACTGCTTGGGAGGAAAGCGTGCGGATGGTATCCGAACTGGCCTTGTATCCGCCGCCAACCGGCATTTCCTTGCATGCCTTGAGCACGAAGGCGGAGAAAGATACGGCCTGCTGCCGCGCCGGCACGCGCGCGGAGGTGCGCCGCGTCTTGAGGGCGGTTCCCTGCGCGCCGCTGATCCCCGCCCCTGCCGCGGTATCGCACAGCAGGGCCAGGCAGCAGATGATGGTGGCGGGAATCACTCTCACGGCCGCACAGTATACCAAGCCCGCCCTTCTTGTGCAAGCATCTTGGCATTGGATGTGGGGGACCCGCATGTGTCCCCATGAATTTTGGGGACCTATGAATTCATGCGGTGGGGTGGATGGTACGCGAAGCGAATCTTGGAAGTTTTCGTAATGAGCAACGGGATAGTGGAGCCACCCCGCCGTTCGTCCGCCCCCGCTGCGCTTTGGCGTGACGAGGCAGGGTTACCCGGCGGAGACCCGTCTACGCCCTGCGGGCTACGCCGTGGCAAGCGTTAGGACCCTCGGCACCCACGGGTTGACACCCGTGGCTACAGGCCCCTTCGGGTGCGCTCCGCCATTCGGCGGAGCTTTATTTAGCACGCCTATCGGCGCGGAGCGATACCTGCTTCATCTGGCATACTGCCAGATGAAGAAATGCTCAGCGGACCAAACGTGCAAAAATCAAGATCGGAACCCCCCCCTGCGGGGTGGATTCCTTCGTTTACCCACGGGTGTAAACCCGCGGGGTAACCCCGCCTCGCCGCGCCTCAGCGTGACGACCGGCGGCGTGGCTCCGCTATCCCATTGCATGTCTCGGCGCCTTCGCCACGCGCCTTGCGTTTTATCCACCCCACCGCATGAATTCATAGGTTCCAAAAAATCATTGGGACACATGAGGTATGCGCTTGACATAAGGCGGTCTGGATGCCAGAATGCGTGGCAAATGAACAAGGTATTCCTTTCATGCGCCATGGCGGGCCTGCTGCTTGCGGGACCCGCATTCTCCCAGGATGCAACACCTGCTGCAGATGCCAACACCCCTGCCGCAGAAACGCCCAAGCCCAAGCTTTCCCCGGAGGAGGCCAAGGCTGAGAAGCTCAAGAAGAAGGCGGACTCCATGAAAATCAAGTGGTACACCGATGAGGCAAAGGCATTCAAAGATGCCAAGAAGTACAACCTGCCGGTGTGGGTGCTGTTCTCCAATCCCGCCACCTGCCGCGTTTGCCAGGACCTGGACAAGAACATCATCAATTCCCGCCAGCTCAAGCGCGCCAAGGGCGTTTGCCTGGGTTTCCGCTCCACCTCTCCCCTGCCCAAGTACGGCTGCAACCAGGGTATGCCCACGGGTGCGCTGGTGACGCCGGAAGGCAAGAAAATCTGCAACCTCAGCTACAACCCCGGCATGACGCCGGAGAACTACATCGATAAGATGAAGGAGGCCCGCGACAAGGTGCAGAGCGGGGAGGCCGGCAAGTAACCCTCTCCCGTTCCGCCCATGACCAAGCGTTTCCTTGTTCCCCTGCTCCTTGCAGCCGCACTGGCGTCCGCCGCCACCGCGCAGGATGCACCCGCCGCCAAGCCCGCGGCCCCCGCTGCGGCATCCGTGGAGGATTTGCAGCCGGAGGTGAAATCATACGTGCTGCTGGTGACTGCGGCCATCATGGAGAAGACCGCGGAGCTCCACGAGCAGGGCGCGGAGAACGACCTCAAGAAGATGCTCTCCGAAGTCTCGCAGGCCAGCATGGCGGTTCCAGCAGACAAGCTGCCGGAGCCCCACCGCGCCTATCTGGCGGAGCGCCACGCCGTGATGCGTGCCATCGTTCAGGAAGTGCTGGCCTTGGAAAAGGCCACGGACGAAGCCGCCGCAGCCGTGGTGACAGCACACCAGGCGGATTTCAAGGCCGCGGACGAGAAATACCCGGAATGCGCCGCCGTGCTCAATGAGAAAACCCTCAACAAGACCGCGCACGAGCTCATGCTCAAGCGCAAGATAGGCGCACAGGCCATTGCCTATGTGATGGCCCACCCGGATATCACCGCCAAGGGCCAGAAGGCCACCATGATTGCCTACTACAAGGAGGCGGCGCGCCTGCTGCGAGAGGCCGCCGGTGCCATGTAGGCAGCCCGCTTTCCACCACCCCGCAGCGGCGCCCACCGGCCAAGGTGCGCGCCGTTCGTTTTTTTTCCCGATGCAGCTCCAACGTTTCGGATTGACTCGCGCGCGCATGTGCTGTATCATCCCCGCGCTATGACAGATTTGCCCAAGGCGTACGAACCGACACAGGTTGAGGATAAGTGGCAGGCCCGCTGGATGAGCGAGGGCTGCTTCCATGCAGACCCGCACTCCTCCAGGCCGGCCTACAGCATTGTCATCCCCCCGCCGAACGTGACGGGCGTACTCCACATGGGCCATGTGCTCAACAACACCATTCAGGACATCCTGGCCCGCCGCGCGCGCCAGGAGGGCAAGGAGGTGCTCTGGCTGCCCGGCACGGACCACGCCGGCATTGCCACCCAGGCCCGCGTGGAAAAGGAGCTCGCCAAGGAAAACCCGCCCCGCACCCGCTACGATGTGGGCCGTGAGGATTTCGTGAAAATGGTATGGGAGTGGAAGCAGAAGCACGGCGGCATCATCATCAAGCAGCTTAAGAAGCTCGGCTGCTCCTGCGACTGGGAGCGCGAGCGTTTCACCATGGATGACGTGTTCGCCCCGGAAGTGGCGCGCGCCTTCACGGAACTCTTCAAGCAGGGCCTTATCTACCGCGGCCGCCGCATGGTCAACTGGGACCCCGTGCTGCTCACCGCCCTCTCCGATGAGGAGGTCATCATGACCCCCACCCACAGCAAGCTCTACACCATCCGCTACAAGCTGGCGGACGGCTCCGGCCAGCTGCTGGTCTCCACCACGCGCCCGGAAACCATCATGGCAGACGTGGCGGTGGCCGTGAACCCCAAGGACCCGCGCTTCTCCCACCTCATCGGCAAAACCGTCATCCGCCCGCTCGTGGAGCGGGAAATCCCCATCATCGCAGACGAGCACGTGGAGATTGAATTCGGCACCGGTGCCCTCAAAATCACCCCGGCACACGACCGCACCGACTTTGAGGTGGGCATGAAGAACAACCTGGAAATCATCGACGTGCTCACGCCGGACGCCCGCATCAACTGCCCGGAATGCCCGGAGCTGCACGGGCTGGACCGCGAGGTGGCGCGCACGAAATCCATTGAGCTCATCAAGGTCAAGGGCCTGCTGGAAAAAGTGGAGGACTACGACAACAACGTGGGTGTGAGCCAGCGCTCGGATGTGCCCATCGAGCCGCGCCTGAGCATGCAGTGGTTCCTGAAATACCCCTGCGTGGACGAGGCTGCCGCCGCCGTGGCCAACGGCGATATCATCTTCCGCCCCGCCCGCTGGGCCAAAACCTACGCCCACTGGCTGGAGGGAATCCAGGACTGGTGCATCAGCCGCCAGCTCTGGTGGGGCCACCGCATCCCCGTGTGGTACCGCAAGGACAAGGCCCGGCAGCTTCAGGAAGCCACCAAGCTGGACAACGAGGATGCCGCCGCAGGCCACATCTACGTGGGCGTGGAGCCCCCCGCCGACCCGGAGAACTGGGTGCAGGACGAGGACGCGCTGGACACCTGGTTCAGCAGCTGGCTGTGGCCCTTCGCCACTATGGACAAGGATTGCCTGGCCAAGTTCTACCCCACCACGGACCTGGTGACCGGGCCGGACATCATCTTCTTCTGGGTGGCACGCATGATTATGGCGGGCTACCGCTTTGCGGGCGGCAAGCCGTTCTCCAACGTGTTCTTCACCTCCATCGTGCGCGACCTGCTGGGCCGCAAGATGAGCAAGAGCCTCGCCAACAGCCCGGACCCGCTGGACCTCATCGCCAAGTACGGCGCAGACGGCCTGCGCTTCGGCCTGATGCGCATCGCCCCCACCGGAACAGACGTCAAGTTCGACGAGAAGCAGATTGAGGAGGGCAAGAACTTTGCCAACAAGCTGTACAACGCCGCACGCTTCCGCATGATGCAGGGTGAGGCCACCACGGATCCCGCCCCCGTCTTCACCCCGGTGCACATCGATATCCTCTCCAAGCTCAAGAAGCTGCACGCAGACGTGGCGGAAGCCCTCTCCAAGTACGAGTTCAACACGTACACCCAGGCCCTGTACTCCTTCTTCTGGAACGAGTACTGCTCCCTGTTCCTGGAGGCCGTGAAGAACGACCTGCGCGAGGGCGAGCCCGCCGTGAAGAACGCCACCCTGTTCACCATGGACACCGTGCTGCGCCACTACCTGGCACTGCTCGCACCCATCATGCCGCACATTGCAGAGGAGCTGTGGGCCAGCCTGGGCTTTGCCGCACGCGAAAACGGCCTGCCGCTCATGAGCACCCCCCTGCCCTGCGCAGACACCCTGCTCTCCGGGCTGGACGACACCGCCGTATCCAAGGCTTCCGCACTGGCCGCAGCCCTCTACGAGACCGCCAACCGCGCCAGAAACCTCAAGGCGGAATACGACCTCTCCACCAACAAGAAGGTGCGCTTCATCATCAAACCCGCCGCCATTGCCCCGGACCAGGACCTGTGCGCACGCCTGGCCCTGCTGGCTGGCGCCCAGTCCGCCACGGTGGATGCCGCCTACGAGGCCCCCAAGGGCACGCCCACGGCGCTCACGCCGCTCGGCGAGCTGTTCCTGCCGCTGGAAGGCTTGGTGGACGTGGAGGCGGAGCGCGCCCGTCTGGGCAAGGAGATTGAAAAAATCACCAAGGAAATCCAGAAGAGCAACGCCAAGCTCGGCAACGTCTCCTTCGTGGACCGCGCTCCCGCCGCAGTCGTGGAGCAGGAGCGCGCACGCCTGGCAGACTGGGAGGCCAAGAAATCCCAGCTCACGGCCATGCTCTCCACACTCAATTAACCACCTCCCCCCCACACACCTATCACCATGAGCGACGAATTCCTGGGCAACCTGCCGGAAAGTGAGAGCAAGGCCCTCACTCTCTGCGGCATTACCACAACCAGGCAGCTGGCCAACATTACCCCACAAGACCTGCTCAAGGAATTGGAGCAGGCCCACGACTTCTTCCCGAAAGATTTCCCCGAAGAGCTGCTCAATGAGGAGCGCCTTGCCGAGATTTGCGAGGGGGCCAGACACCACATCTACAGTTTCCCAGAAACGGACGAGGAGGAGGGCGCGCGCTTGGCATCCAACCGCATTTCTGAGAACATCCGGGTATTCGGTGTTCAAGGAGAATCCAAAGATGACGATTTTGTCGTGGGTCACGTTCCCATGGACACCGGCATCCCGGATGCTCCCGTGCAACAGACCGAGCCCGTTTCCAGCTTTGACCGTGCAGAGACGGATCGGGGCAAGAGCATGCGCTTCAGCACCATCCGCTGCGGCCACCCCATCGCCGTTTACGTGGGAGCCATCGCCACGCTGCTTCTGATTCCTGCATTCTGCCTGATTGTGGGTATCGTGGTCGCGGTCATGGGCAAGGGGCTCAGCCAAGGAGAGCTGCATCTCGCCCTGGCCGCCGTCATCGCGATTCTGCTCTTCTACTTCATCATGAACGCCTTCGCGCGTTGCACGGTTTGCCACATCAACATCTTTTCCCTGCGCGCCTATCCGCGCAACAAATACGCCTTCCGCATTCCCCTGCTCGGCTACACCTTCTCCACCGCGCTGCGCATTCTCTTCACCATGAAGTTCACCTGCCCGGCTTGCGGCACCAAGCTCAAGCTCAGCGGGAGCAATCCTCACCACCGCAGGCGCGGTTCTGGGCACGATCTCTACAAATCCCGCCACCATCGCCATTAAAGTTACCCGCAGCATGCGCGCACTTGTTCTCACAGCCCTGCTCTGCTCCTTCTCCGCAGCTCCCACACCCGCTCAGGAGGCGGCTGTACCGCCCGCGCCCGCCGCAGTGCCGGAGAGCCACCATGACCTGGCGCGCGCCCTGACGGAATACCTCTCCCGCGTGGAGGTCTGCCTGCGCGGCTGCACGGATACCGCATCCGTTTCCGCCGGCATGCCCCGCCTGCGCGAGCTCGCGGCGGAAGCTCGCCGCTTGGAGCAACTGCAGCAACAGCTCGCGGAACCCACCGTGCAAGACTACATGGCCTCCCAGGAGCTCGCCCTCCAGTTCCTGCCCCTCTGGAAGGCCATCAGGGCTCACATCGACCGCTTGGAAAGGGATGGGCTCATGACGGATGAGCTGCGCCAACTGCTCCGGAGCGGTATTGAATAGGGCCATCTTTCGGTAACAATCGTGGCCGGCAGCTCCGGCAGCGGATACGCGCCCTGCTCGGATTGCGGGTTGATAAAGATGTTCATACCCTCTCCCCGCGTGTCAAAAAGGAAACCGCCCCGCAAGGCATACGGCCAAGCGGGGCGTGAGTGTTTCTAGCCAAACGATTTTTACTTCCTGCGGCGGCGGGCGGCAAGGCCAGCGAGAGCCAGCAGGGAAAGTGAACCTGTGGTCGGTTCGGGGACGGCCTTGATGTCAATCAAGTTGAGCTGCTTGAGGTCGTTGCTGATGTCCAGCGTGGCCGTTGCCAGTACGGCTCCAGCGGCGCTGGTGATATTGACCACCGCAGCCTGCTCAAATCCCTTGATGGCCACATTCGTTTGAACCAAGGTGATGGAACGGCCTTCAAACGCCGACCAGTCTTCCACAGCGTCCCCATACACCTCTATGCCGCTCTCAAGGGTGCCGAGGTTCAAAGCCTGGATCTCACTCTCGGTGGTGAGCGTGAGCATGGGGCTCGTTTCTGTCGGCAGCCCCGGATTCAGATGGAAATTGAGTCTCTGCACAAGCTGTAGATACGTTGCGGTGATGTTTGAACCATAGATATTGAGGGTGTTGCCAGATCTCTCGCTAAGAATGCTGGTCAGTATAATGTTGCCCAAGCGCATTGCGCTGCCTTCGAGCTTCCCATACTCGGTAGAGACGGATGCCCCGGCACCTATGAGATGCAAGACATTGTCGTTCATGATAGAAGCGCCTCCCATGCTGATATTCGGAGTTGATTCGCCGTCCACGCCGGTGACGAATATCCTGTTGCCGGAAATCTCCCCTTTTGTGACTTGTCCGGCATATATAGAGGCTGCCTTCCCCCCGGTCACAATGACGGTATTGCCGATAACCGCTCCACCTGCACCGGCGGTGCCGCCATATATTTTACTAACCTGCCCGCCGCTCATGGTAAGCACGCTGTTACTTGCGGATGCTGACTCTGCGGTGGTCCCGCATCCGTACACCGTAGCCCCGCTCATGTCTGCACCCTGCTGGCTTTCCCCAATAGAGATACTGCCGCCGGAAACATCGCCCGTTCCACTGTATTTCCCATAGTACTTAGCGTCAGCATCATATTCGCTCCCGGAAATGACAGTGGGGATATACGCAAACACCTGACCGCCCAGCAGAGCTGCAGCAAACATGGTTAAGAAGATTGCCTTTTTCATAGATTAACGGTACTGCCGTGAGTGTATGCCGTCCTGCTGGCAATGTCAAGGAAGAACTCACCGCATCGGGAGCACTCCCACATGTGTCCCAATTGTTTTTTGAAACCCGTGAATTCACATGGCGGGGTCGATAAAACGCAAGGCGCGTGGCGAAGGCACCGAGACATGCAATGGGATAGCGGAGCCACCCCGCAAGGCGGCGTTCCGATGCGCGGGCGTGACAAAAGCACTTCTGCGTGATTGACGCTGTTCATTGCCCGTGATACCATGCAGGATGTTATGGGCCATTCGTTCATCATGAATTACGGACACCTGGTGTTTCACACGGGCCGAATCAATATCCGCAAGGAATACCTCCCGCTTCTCCACGCCTATTTGCGTAGAGAAGCTGGCCGACATGTGTGAAGCGTTGGGGTTTCCGCATGCGGAAGCCCCGGCACCCCGCCTTGCGGGGTGCGTTCCTTCGTTGAGCCACGGGTGTAAACCCGTGGGGTAACCACCGCCCAAATGTCTCGGCTCGTGAACCCCGCTCTGCGGGGTGGATGACATCTCCGGTTGCATATCCCTGGCCGCCTTTACTGATAAAATTCCAAGAGGGGGGGGCTTTAATTTTGGGCGATTTCCCTAACTATTGCCCATCTGGGCGTTGACAAACATGAAGCCATTTATTGGGACACATGTGGAGCGCTCCAAGACACAATGGCAATCACACCAACCACGCATAGGCTAGCGTGCAAGGACTTTGGTGGGTTGGGATAAAAGGAGCCCCACCCACATACTGCGGGTGAGGCTCGCTTCTTTTCTAGCCAAACAATTTTTACTTCCGGCGGCGGCGGGCGCAAAGGCCAGCAAGCGCAAGGAGGGAAAGCGTGCCCGTGGTCGGCTCGGGCACTCCCTGAATGTTGGTAAGGAGCAGCTGCTTGTAGTCAGAACTCAGTATCAGCGTGCCCGTGGCCGTCACCAAATCGCCGCGCATAATGTCCACCGTCATGCCGTCTTTCAAGTCTTGTCGGATTCGGTCTTCGCGTCCTGTCCTGTCGGCCTGCACCAGCGTAATGGTGGCTCCTGGCGTCCATTTCTTTACGTCAAAGTCGTTTACTTTCAGTTCCATGCTTTCGCTGATGAAAGTCATATCCGTAGAAGTGAGAGAAAGGGCTGGGTCAGCAGGCGTGCCAGTCACCTGTCCATCCGTTATATTGAAGGTGAGCATCTGTGTGTATGCTCCATCTATGCCACCAGTAACTATACCGGTGCCGTAGATGTCTATGGAATTGCCTTCACTTTTCTTCATACCACCATCAAATCCGGTTCGCACAGTTCCGATTGTTATGCCGCCGTCACCGCCTGTATATGTTCCGTTGGCGATGCTCACATTTTCCGCTCCCTTGCCCACCAGATATATACTGTTGTTCGTCGCGGTGCCTCCGTTAGCATACCCTGCATGCAAAATGTTTGTTATGGAACCCTCCGTGACAATGACCACATTGTTGGAGGCTGTAGCGGAACGCCCCACCCACCCTGCGTACACATCAAGAACCGTACCGCCTGACATGGTCACCATGTTGTACGATGCAGAAACGTCTGCATTATTGCCATTGGAATAGCCACCGTGTACTGTAGCCTTGTTTGACACCTCGCCTTTTGCATCAGCCTTGATGATGACATTCCCTCCTGTGACGGAGTCGGAGTCTGAATACTTGCCGTAATAGTAGGGGTAGCCCTCATAGGGTTCATCCTGCTTAGTGTACCCCTCAACGGTGGTACCCGTGGCATCGGCAAACACCTGCCCACCCATCAGGGCGGCAGCCAACATTGTCATCCAGAGTGTTTTCTTCATGGTCGTTCTTGTTTGGTTGTTCAGTGGGGCGATTATAGTTTTGCCAATACTGTATGTCAAGCCTAATCGCGCAAATAGTTGCCGTTACTGCGTTTTTAGCTCAGGGCGCGCGCGCAGCCACACCGCCCGCGCTCCACCCCGATACGCCGCAAACCCCGCTGCCACTAGGGTTCCCACCCTTCGCCAAGCCTACAGTATTGGCAAACCTGTATACTTCTCCGGTGTGAATCCTGCCCCGCACATCCAGACTCGCGCAATTTTCCAAATCGTAGTTCGTCAATTGTCAATTGTAAATTACTTGCATCCCCTAGCGCTCACCACCTCCACTTGGTCGTGCGGTGCCTTCCGGCGGCCCTGCGGTACTCTGCCATCCAAGTGTGCTCGGAGGCCGCCACGCTTACCCGCCACCCCCTCCAAAGAAACCGCCCCGCAAGGCATACAGCCAAGCGGGGCGTGATATGATTCCGTATGGTAAAGTGTTACTTCCTGCGGCGGCGGACGCAGAGGCCAGCCAGCGCAAGCAGGGAAAGCGTGCCTGTGGCGGGTTCGGGAACATTGCCGGGAACCGTCAGCTGCAGCAGCTTGCCATCATCCGCGAGAGCCAGCGTGGCCGTGGTCAACAGTGTACCATCGTTCATAATGTTCACCTGCTGGGGATTGTCAAGACCTGTAATGGCCTCCTCGGCTTGCGCCAGGGTGATAGTCTTGCCCTCAAAGGAGGTCCAATCAACAACAGCATCGGCGTAGAATGTGATTTCCACGCCTGTCAGGTCCAAAGCGCCACCGAGCGTGAGCATGGGCTTTACGCTCGCGCCAGCCTGGGCATCAACTAGGTGGAAATTGAGCTGCTGGTATCCGGTTATGGTGTCCTCAATGTCTATGCCCGTTCCGTAGACGTTGGCGGAGTTGCCGTGAACGTTCCCTTCTCCTATCATATCTACTACAGACACAGACTGAATCGTAAGCATGCTTCCCGCGTATGGGGTTTCATCAATAGTATAGGAAGCACCCAGGCCCACCAAGTGGATTTCGTTACCGGAGGCTTCCCCGCAGTCTGCGGCTGCTGCAGCCAAAAATCCAACCTCGCCACCAGTCATGACAACTACGTTGTCCTTGGAATCATAACCCGAGTCATTCGCCAATCCACCGAATACCAATTGGGCATATCCACCCGTCATATACACAGTGTTGTTGGATGCATGGCCGCCGCTCCCACCTAAGCCGCTCTGCGTCATGCCTCCCACCACCCACTGCTCAACCGTGCCCCCAGACATGAACACCGTGTTGTGAGACGCATTGCCTCCATCCTGCGCCTGACCGCCCTCAAGCATAACTGCGGTGCAGCCCTCCGCCATAGTAGCAGTGTTGTATGTCGCATCGCCTACAGTCGACATACCACCGCCCACATATAGAGAAGAGCCGCCTGTAAAGATCGCGATATTGCCGGTGGCTAAACCATCCGATGTTGCTCCACCTATAAACTGACCAACTTCACCCCCTGACATGGCCACGCTGTTGCCTGTCGCACCACCGTGCCATGTATATCCCCCAAATACCAAGGCTAGGTTTGGCACATCGCCTTCACCTTCAGAGATGGTTACGTCGCCACCGGTGACGCTCTCTGTCTCGGAGAATTGACCGAAGTACTCAGGAGGGTATTGGCTATCGGGACTCTTCTCAGTATAGCCGTTAATGACAGTAGCGTAACCCTGCCCACCCAACAGGGCGGCAGCCAACATCGTTACGAAGAGTGTTTTCTTCATGGTCGTTCTTGTTTGGTTGTTCAGTGGGGCGATTATAGTTTTGCCAATACTGTAGGCATGGCAACGTGGGTTAAGCCTAGTGGCAGCGGGGTTTGCCGCGGGGCAGAGTGGAGCGCGGGCGGTGTGGCTGCGCGCGCGCCCTGAGCTAAAAACGCAGTAACGGCAACTATTTGCGCGATTAGGCTTGACATACAGTATTGGCAAACCTGAATGCTTCCCCGGTGTGAATCCTGCCCCGCACATCCAGACTCGCCGAATTTTCCAAATCGTAGTTCGTCAATTGTCAATTGTAAATTACTTGCATCCCCTAGCGCTCACCACCTCCACCCGGTCGTGCGGTGCCTTCCGGCGACCCTGCGGTACTCTGCCATCCAAGTGCGCTCGGAGGCCGCCACGCTTACCCGCCACCCCCTCCAAAGAAACCGCCCCGCAAGGCATACAGCCAAGCGGGGCGTGAGTGTTTCTGGGGAAACAATTTTACTTCTTCCGGCGGCGGGCTGCAAGGCCAGCCAGCGCAAGCAGGGAAAGCGTGCCTGTGGCGGGTTCGGGAACATTGCCGGGAACCGTCAGCTGCATCAGCTTGCCATCATCCGCGAGAGCCAGCGTGGCCGTGGTCAGCAGCTTGCCTTCGTTCATAATGTTCACCTGCTGGGGATTGTCAAGACCTGTAATGGCCTCCTCGGCTTGTGCCAGGGTGATAGTCTTACCCTCAAAGGAAGTCCAATCATCAACAGCATCGGCGTAGAATGTGATTTCCACGCCTGTCAGGTCCAAAGCGCCGCCGAGCGTGAGCATGGGCTTTACGCTCGCGCCAGCCTGGGCATCAACCAAATGGAAGTTCAGCAGCTGGAAGTCGGCTATGGTGCCACCGATGTCTATACCCGTTCCGTAGACATTGACCGCGTTATCGTGGCTGCTCCCACCTTCCTCTAGCATTCCAGCATACACGTCTTCTTGAATCGTAAGCATGCTTCCCGCGTATGGGATTTCACCAATAATATAGAAAGCACCCTCGCCCACCAAGTGGATTTCATTGCCGGAAACTTCGCCGTTCATCGCAGCTCCAGCATACAAAGTGCCAACCTTGCCACCAGTCATGACAACTACGTTGTCCTTGGAATCGTAACCCTGGTCATTCGTCATTCCACCTAATACCATTGCGGTAGTTCCATCCGTCATATACACAGTGTTGTTGGATGCATGGCCGCCGCTCCTACCTGGGGCGCTATCCGTCATGCCTCCCACCACCCACTGACTAACCACGCCCCCAGACATGAACACCGTGTTGTGAAACGCATTGCCTCCATCCTGCGCCTGACCGCCCAAAACCTGCACGGCGGCACAGCCAGCAGTCACATTAACGGTGTTGTAATTCGCATTGCCGTTCTCCGCCGCACCGCCGCCCACTGAAATCGCGCTACCGCCAGTAAAGTTCACGATGTTGAAAGTGGCTGAACCGTCCCGCGACTCTCCACCAGCAAGTAATAAAACCTCACCCCCAGACATCGTTATGGAGTTTTCATAGGCAGAGCCCTCCCGTGTATAACCACCTATCACGCATACTTCGCTTGGCACTTCAATCACGCCCGCATCGGCGGAGACGGTTACATCGCCCCCAGTAACGTCCGCCTGCTCAGTGAATTGCCCGTAGTACGTAGGTGGCACCGCACCGGAACTCTGATGAGTAATGCCGCTCAGACCAGTAGCATACACCTGCCCGCCCATCAGGGCGGCAGCCAACATCGTTACGAAGAGTGTTTTCTTCATGGTCGTTCTTGTTTGGTTGTTCAATGGCACGATTATAGTATTGCCAATACTGTAGGCTTGGCAAAGGGAGGAAAGCCTAGTGGCAGCGGGGTTTGCGGCGTATCGGGGTGGAGCGCGGGAGGTGTGGCAGGGTGCGCGGCGTGGGCCAAAATTCGCAGGAATGGCGGCTTTTTGCAGGATTTGGCTTGACCTACAGTATTGGCAAACCTGTATGCTTCCACGGCGTGAATCCTGCCCCGCACATCCAGACTCGCTCACCATCCGGGCGGAAGTCCACCAGCGTGATGCGTGCCGCCGGGAACTGCCCCTCAGGACGGCCATCAGGGCTCACATCGACCGCTTGGAAAAGGATGGGCTCATGACGGATGAGCTGCGCCAACTGCTCCGGAGCGGCGTTGAATAAGCTCTTTTTTGCACTTGGGTGGATTTTTTCGCACCACAAGATATAGTGCCCCTTGCAGAAACCACCCACCAGATGATTTGACTGGGGCCGTATTGGTTCCCAAATATCCATGAAAGGCTGAATTTTTAAGCTTGCAAAAGGTCAGCAAAACCTTAATATCGTCATCCGACGAAAGCCTTTTTATGAAAAAATCAGAATCCGCCAACAACAACCTGACATCCGACGAGGTACAAAATCTTGCGGACTTCGTGCTGTTCTCGCAGCGCAGCTGCATCCTGAACCTCTCCCCCGAGCTGACGCGCGGCAAGGTCTCCTACCCCCAATTCTTCCTGCTGACCTATCTGGCAGAGGAGGACTGCCTTTCCATGAGCAGCATCGCCCGCATGATGGGGCACTCCACCGCCGCCGCCACCGGCATGGTGGACAAGCTGCAGACGCTCGGCCACCTGAAGCGCTACACCGCAGCGGCAGACCGCCGCAAGATTATGGTGCGCATCACGGACCAGGGGCGCGAGCTTGTGGCGCAGATGCGCAACAGCATCGCCAGGGAACTTGCCCAGCTCATGGCGCAGGAGGACCGCGCGGAAAAAATGGCGGCGGCGCACCGCTCCATCTCCCGCCGCGCTGCCAAGGCACAGAACTAACCCCCGTTTTTCACAGCCATGAGCCAGTATTCCCCTGATTACCTTGCCGGACTCAACGCTATTCCCGGCAACTTTGCACGTTTCGTCACCCGCATCCCCGGCGTGTCCACCACCACGGACCGCGCCGCCGTGATTGCCGCCCTCACCCCCACCCACGAGCAGGTGCTTGCGGAGGTTGGCGTGGACCCCAAGATGATGCGCCGCGCCCAGCAGGTGCACGGCAACAAGGTGGCACTGGTGGGCGATATAGGCTGCTCCTATCCCGTGGAGGGTGTGGACGGCCTCATCTGCGGCAACAAGGCGGACTGCTGCCTGGGCATCTATGTGGCAGACTGCGCGGCCGTGTGGCTGTACGACACCGTGACGGGCAGCCGCGGCCTGGTGCACTCCGGCAAGCTGGGCACCCAGCAGAACATTGTGGGCGAGGCCCTGGCCGCCATGCGCAAGATTCTGGGCGTGCAGCCCATCAACTGCCTGGCTGTCATCTCCCCCTGCATCCGCCCGCCCCACTATGAGGTGGACATCGTCTCCCGCATCAAAGAGGAGCTCACGGAAGCCGGGCTCCTGCCGGAAAACATAACGGACAGCGGGCTGGACACCGCCGCAGACCTGGACACCTTCTACTCCTACCGCATGGAGAAGGGCAACACCGGGCGTATGCTGGCCATGTTCGGCCGCGTCCCGGATTCACAACCGCAGGCCTGATGCAGGATGCCAAGCAAAGCTTGCGCCGCTCCATGCTGCAAACACTGCAGGCAGCGGCTGCAAACGACCCCACAGGGCGGCGTTCTGCCGCCCTGCGCCGTCTGTTGGCACCCCTGCTGGAAACACCGCAGCCGCTCGCAGTGGCCATCTACGCCCCGCTGCCGCATGAGGTGGACCTGCTGCCCCTGCCCAAAACACACCCGCAGCACCGCTTCTGCTTTCCGCGCTGCGGCACCGGGCACCGCATGGATTTCCACCATGTAACAGATACCGCCGCGCAGCTGGCTCCCGCCGCGCTCGGCATCCCGGCCCCGGCGGCGGATTTGCCCATTATCCCGCCCCATGAGCTGGATATCGTGGTGGTTCCGGGGCTGGCGTTCACGGAAGCGGGCGCGCGCCTGGGATACGGCGGCGGGTACTACGACCGCTTCCTGCCGCTCTGCACACGCGCCAAAATGCTCGCCACCGCCTTCGCGGAGCAGATGCTCCCGCAGGTTCCCACAGACGAACACGACGTCGCCATCCCGCTCATCATCCACCTTTAACCCCCATATTCCCCCATGAAAACCCTGTTCATCTGGTCCCTCATCCTCTTCCTCGCCGCCTGGGGCGGCCTTTGCACGCAAATGCCGCCGGAGGAGGCGCTGCGCTACGCGTGGGTGGTCATCCCGCTGGTGCTGTGCATCCAGCCGCTACTGTACTATTTATGGGCCCCGCTGGTGGAACGCTGCTCCGCCGTGGCATTCTGCGGGCGGGATGCCGCCGCAGCCCCCGCCCCCGCAGAGGGGGAGAAAGGGGTGAAGCTCACCACCGTCTCCCTGGCTCCCGGGGAAAGCATGCTGGTGCGCGACGAGGCGTACACCGGCGGCTACACGGAGTTCGAGGACAGCCGCCTGGAGAAGAGCACCAAGTGGCTCCTCTCCTGGAAGTACTGGTACCTCTGCCGCACCCGCGGCCTGAGCATGCTCACGCGCTTCACCAACCCGGAGGACAGCACGCGGACACACGAAATCACCATCACCTCCAACGACCCGGACGAGTACTTTTCCGCCTTCACGCTGGAACCGGGGCAGCGATACTACATCACCCCTTCTGATTTGGTGGCCATCTCCGGCGGCGTGGAGCTGGGCTCCCGCTGGCGGCTCTGGCTGCCCGCCTGGTGCATGGGGCAGGTGCGCGCGTATGTACTCAGCGGCTGCGGCACCGTGGTGGTGCGCTCCGTGGGCGGCATGACCGCCGGCTCCCTGAAACCGGGAGAAGTGACCGTACGCAAGCTCCACAGCCTCATCTACGCCTCGCAGGGCGTGCAGCTGCAGGTGCGCCGCACGGAAACCCTCATTCCCTACCTCACCGGCAGGGCCACGCTCTTCGACCTCCGCCTCCAGGGCAGCGGCAACTTCTGCATCCGCAATGTTGCAGAGCGCCCGCTGGGCCTCGGCCTGGGCAGGTTCCTGGGATTCTGAGCCTCAGCGGGCCTCCCTGCGGCAGCACTTGCGGTGCAGGCAGCGGCGGAAAAGCATGCGGTCCAGGCTCAGCTTGCCGGGACCGGTGAGCATGAGCACCACAAAGCTGAGCAGGTAGACGAGCACAAGCTCGTTCATCTCCGCGCTGGTACCCTCGCGGTGCGTGAAGGCTATCACGCAGAAGTTGATGGCCAGCACCAGGGCCGCCGGGCGGGCAAGGAAGCCCAGCATCACCGCTATGCTGCACACGAACTCCGCAAACACGCACAGCGTGAGCGACAACGTGGAGCCGATGCCGATGGGATCCATCCACCCGGAACCGCCGCCGTTGAAAAGCATCAGCAGCTTGGGATAGCCGTGCGCCAGCATCATGCCGCCCAGACCGATTCGAAACACCAGCAGGCCTATTTGGCGCACACACTTGCAAGCGCATGCCGGACGCCCGGCCGCCGGACACATTGACATGGGTTCTGATTGTTCCATGCGGCATGTGACGCCGCGCCTGCTCCGCCCGTTCACAAACGGATAGCAGCATGGATGCCTCCTACACCTTGATGCGGTTGGTGCGGCGGGAATTCGGATCCGTGATGAGGGTCCACGCCTTTTGCAACCCGGAGGATTCAAAGTAGTCCAGCTTGCGCAGCTCCTCCATCTTGTCGTTCACCAGGTTCTGAAGCCGCGCCCACTCCTCCAGCTGGGCATCCGTGCCCTTGGTGGGAATAGGCAGCAGGGTGAAGGTGCGGGAGAGCTTGTTGGCCACCTGCGCGGCGGTTTTCTCATCCGTCACCTGGTCCAGCAGCTCCACTGCCGCGTTGAGCGCGGCAAACTCTTTCTTGAAGTTGTACTCCCAATCCACCTTCTTGTTGGCGTTGCGCTTTTCCTCGCGCGCCTGCTTCCTGGCCTCGCGCTTTTCCTCGCGCGTCATACCGTCGTAGCCATCGGCAGATGCAGGCATGGGCAGATACGCAACCGCAGCCGCCAGCAACACAGGATAGAGCATTCCCCTCATGCAGCGTATGCTATCACCCCGGCCCCGCCGTGTCAACCATTCCCCGCATGAACTGTGCGCGTTTTTTCAAATGCCAAATCCCCAATGAATCCCTTGACACGCGGGGCCAGAGGGGGTATCCTTGCCGCGTGAAGAATTGGAAGCGCATGTTGACGGCGGCACTGGTGCTGGGGCTCTGCCCGGTAGCCCAGGCGGTTCAAGTGATTATGACAGGCGGCGTGGCCCTGCGCTCTTGGGAGAACAACCGCGGCCCGCTCGCGCACGACAACTGGTGGGCCAACTTTGTGCGCGCTTCCACCATTCAGATGGCAATCACCCGCAGCAAGGACCCCAACGCCAAGATTGTCTGGCTGGTCTACCGCCCCGCATACGTGACCCGCGGTGCAGAAAACAAGACGGACTACATTTCCCGCATCCGCGAAACGGCGGCAAAATACCACACCAAGCTCGTGTTTTTCGACACGATGGACCAGATGTACAAGGCCATCAACACCGCCCCCAAGGGAAAAGACCGCATCACCCACTTCTACTACTTCGGCCACTCCAATCCCAACGCCTTCATGCTGGACTACAGCAACTACATTGTGGCGGCCTCCACGGTGTGGATGCATGAGGATGACCTGGCCAAGCGCATCAAGCCCGGCGTGTTCGCCCCCGATGCGGAATGCTGGAGCTACGGCTGCTACACCGGCCGCAGCATGAGCCAGAAGTGGAAGCAGGCCACCGGTGCCGGCATGTGGGGCAATCTGGAATCCACCCGATACCAACCCGTGGGCGACGGCAAGCTTCCCCAGGGTGTCGGCAAGTGGGTGAAGTGACTTTTTTCGTCATTTTTCATCTTTTCTTGTACAAAACCGCCTCGAACGTACTTAACAGGGCTGTATGAGACGCGTATGGGTGCGCGATAAAGTGGAACGAGGTGCACAACCCGGGCATGAAGCTGACATGCAGCCTGGGCGGTCGCACCCATAAAAAGCCCCGCAACCTCTCCGGGTGCGGGGCTTTGAACAAAGGTTTTTCTGCACATCAGGAGTAGGCGGACTCCACCTTCCGGGCCACTTCGCCGTCGTGGTAGCCGTAATCCACCTCATAGATGACCTTGAAGTTCTCCAGGGCCTTCTCCTTGTTGCCGGATTCCTCGTAAAGCAGGCCGATGTTGTAGAGGATTTCCTTCTTGGTCTCATCCATGGCCACGAGCTCGCCGTTGGCCTCCTCCAGCTGGCGGATGGCCATATCCAGCATGTTCTTGGAGTGGTAGCACTTGCCGAGCATGAGCATGGCCTTGATACGCAGGTTGGGGTTGTTGCGGGCGCGCTGCAGCGCCGGAATGGCCTCGCTGTAGCGGTCTGCCTCAAAGAGCGCCTGGCCGTACTTGAACTGCAGCTGCGCGTCCGCCGGGTTGGCGTCCACGCGGGCCTTGGCGTCTGCCACCACGGCTTCCGCCACCACCTTCTTGCGCTCTGCGAGCTGGGCCTTGGCTTCCTCGTTGTCGGGGTCGGCGGCCAGCACCTGCTCCAGCTGGGCAATCTCTGCGGTCATGGCCTTCTGGTGCATCTCCACGGCGTGGTCGTTGAGCGCCACGTCGGACTGGCCGCTCAGCTCAAACGCGTAGGCGTAGAAGGAGTATGCGTTGCCGTAGTCCTCCATCTGCTCGTACACGGAGGCGATTTCCTTCACCACACGCAGGTCCGCATTGTTGGCGGCGTACTCGTTGGAGAGGGCGGCCAGCTTGGACTCCAGCTCGGCGCGGGTCATACCCATCTTGTCCTGGCTTTCCAGCTCGTTGGTGGCGTTCTGGTCCTTCATCTTGGTGCGGAAATCGCCGGTTCCTTCCCAGTTGCCCTGCTTCATGGAGGCGCGGGCGGCGCAGTCCTTTTCACCGCGCACGGCAATGGGATCCGCGCGGTCGAATTCCAGAATGCGGCGGTAGGCATCCGCAGCCTCCGCAAACTTCTCATTGCTGATGTAGTGGTTGGCCAGCAGGTGCAGGTGCTTCTTGGGCTTGGGCTGCCCCTGGCAGATGGTTTCCAGGGCAAAGGATGCCAAATCCGGCAGGCCGGCCTCGTTCGCCGCTGCAAACAGGGCTTCGTTCGCCGCTATGGAATACGGGTCGTTCTCCAGAATGTCCTCCACATTGCCCAGCGTGGTCTCCGGGTCCTTGCGGGAGGTGGTCATGTGGAAGCCGCCGAAGAGAGAGGTCTTGCGGGCACCGCCCTCCGGGGCGGATTTCACGGCACAGGCGCGCAGAAGCTTGCGGCCCTCCAAAAATCCGGGAACGCGCTTCACGAGCGTCTTGAGAATGCTGACGGCGTACTTGTAGTTCTTGGCCTGAACGGCCTGCTGGGCCTTGACCCAGAGGGCGGACTGATCGGGCGCAAGCTGGTTTGCTTGGGTGAGAGTAATCATGATGTAAGGATGTTCCGTGCGTGCATGCGCGCGCACCTCTCCCCAAGGAATACCATAACGCACGCGGGATTTCAATCTTGTTTTTTGGAAAATCCGTGTCAAAATGCCCTTGCCATGAGAACGGATGCCCTGCTGAGCCGCTTCGGATACTGCTCCCGCAAAGATGCCCCCGCCTGGATCAAGGCCGGGCGCGTCACGCTGGACGGAGCCCCCGTTGCCGCAGCCAAGCAGAACGCAGATCCTGCGCGCGTGCTGGTGGACGGCAAGCCCGTGCCCTTTCCCAACGGCCTGTACGCCGCTTTCCACAAGCCGCTGGGCTGCACCTGCAGCCACAAGGAGGACGGCGCGCTCATCTACGACCTGCTGCCGCCGGAATGGCTGCGCCGCAACCCTTCCGTGAACACCGTGGGCAGGCTTGACAAGGAAACCTCCGGGCTCATCCTGATAACGGACGACGGCGCGTTCGAGCACGCTATGACCAGCCCGCGCCGCCATGTGCCCAAGGTGTACGCCCTCACCACGTCTGCCCCCATCCCGCAGGAGGCGGTGGCGCTCTTTGCCTCCGGTACGCTCATGCTCAACGGGGAGACCACCCCCTGCAAACCGGCGGAGCTGTGCATCACCGCCCCCTGTGAGGCGCGCCTCACCCTGCATGAGGGGCGCTACCACCAGGTGCGCCGCATGCTCGCCGCCGTGGGTGCACCCGTGCTCACCCTGCAGCGTGTGCAGATTGGCCCGCTGCGGCTGGATGACCTCCACCTGCAACCCGGCGAGTGGTGCGCGTTCGAGCCTTCCATCTTCACCCCGCAGGCATGAGCGACCGCACGGACAGCCCCTTTGACATGCCCATTGCCGTCACGCCGGAATTCCGCGTGCTGTATGAGGACGAGGGCGTGCTGGCCGTGGAAAAGGCGGCGCCCCTGCTCACCCACCCCACCGGGGCCAAGAACGAGCCCACCCTCTGGCACGGCGTGCGGGAACTGCTGGCCTACGAGCTTGCCACCGGCGGGCAGGTCTCCTTCATCAACCGCCTGGACCGCGAAACCAGCGGAATCGCCCTGGTGGCCAAAACCGCAGAGGCCGCCAAGGAGCTCGGCAAGGCCATGATGGCTCGCCGCCTCCACAAGGAATACCTGGCCGTGGTGCAAGGCTGCCCGGAATGGGAGAAAGCCTGCTGCGCGGAGCCTATCCTGCGCATGGAGGACGTGGCACCCACGCGCATCCATGTGCGCCAGTGCTGCCACCCGGCGGGCAAGCCCTGCCGCACGGAATTCGAGGTGCTGCAGCGCGGCGGAGCGCACTCTCTGGTGCACTGCATCCCGCACACCGGGCGCATGCACCAGATACGCGTGCACCTGGCCTTCCTGGGCCACCCCATTGCGGGAGACAAAATCTACGGCGGGGATGAATCCTGCTATCTGGATTTCATGGAGCACGGCTGGACCCCGCAGCTGGCGCAGCGGCTGGTGATTCCGCGTCACGCCCTGCACGCCGCGCGCCTCACTTTTCCATGGTTGGGCCGGGAACTCACCGTGGAATCACCCCTGCCCGCAGATTTGGCCGCCCTGCTGCATTGAGTTGGGGGAAACCTCCTATTGAGGTCCCTCGATAAGCACCTCCCTGGCGCGGGTGGCACCCTGCGGCGGGGAAATAACGCCGCGTTCCTCCATGAGGTCCATAATCTTGGCGGCGCGGCCGTAGCCTATGCTGAAGCGGCGCTGCAGCATGGAGGTGGATGCCTTGCGCTCGGTGACCACCAGGGTCACGCAACGCGCGTAGAGCTCGTCCTCGCTGTCGCCGGCGGAAGTGCCGCCGCCAACATTGCCGAAACGGCCGGGTCCATCGCTCGCGGCAGAGTTCTCCGCGTTGTTCATCTCTGCGCTCACGGCCTGGTCGAAATTCTGCTTGGCGTGGGAGGCGCAGAACGCGATGATGTTGGCTATCTCCGCATCAGAGACAAAGGCTCCCTGCGCGCGGGTGAGCTTGGTGATGCCGCCCGGCGGCAGGAACAGGCAGTCGCCCTGGCCCAGCAGGTTCTCCGCGCCGGGGGTGTCCAGAATCACGCGGCTGTCCAGGTTGCTCGCCACGCGGAAGGCGATGCGGCTGGGAATATTCGCCTTGATGAGCCCGGTCACCACGTTGGCGCGCGGGGTCTGCGTGGCCGCCACCAGGTGGATGCCCGCCGCGCGCGCTTTCTGGGTAAGGCGGGCGATATACGCCTCCAAATCCTCCTTCACCACCTGCATCAAGTCGGCCAGCTCATCAATGATGATGACGATGTAGGGCAGCTTGGAGGGGATGGGCTCGGATTCCTCGTCGAAGAGCTCCAGCTCTTGCTGCTCGTCAATCTCGCCGCCGGGGCTCTCGTTGGAAGCCAGGATTTCATCGGCCAGCTCCTCACCGCGCTTGCGGGCCTCCTCCGGGTCCTCCAGGCTGAAATCCTCCTCCTCGGCACGCGTGGGGTCGTTGGAGATGTCGCGAGAGTTGAAGTCCTCAAAGTTTCTCACACCAATACGGCTGAAGAGGCGGTAGCGGTGCTCCATCTCGTTGACCGCCCAGCGGAGCGCGCCGATGACGCGCGCGGGGTTGGTGACCACGGGGCAGGCCAAATGCGGAAGCTTGCGGTAGGGCTGCATTTCCACCACCTTGGGATCCACCAGCACCAGGCGCAGCTCGTCCGGGCGGAACTTGTAGAGCATGGAAAGTATCATGCTGTTGATGCACACGGACTTGCCGGAACCGGTGGTACCGGCCACCAGGGTGTGCGGCATGGCGGCCAGGTCGCCTATGACGGTGTTGCCGTACACATCCTTGCCCAGGGCCACGGGGATGCGCAGCTTCGGGTTGTTGAAGGCGGGGGATTCCAGCAGCTCGCGCAGGTACACGGGGGACTTGCGGCGGTTCTCCAGCTCAATGCCGATGGTGTTCTTGCCCGGCACCGGGGCCAGGATATTGACGGAAGCACTGCTGGTGGCAAGCATCAAGTCCTTGTCCAGCTTGCCGAACTGCTGCACGCGCAGGCCGCGCGGCGGGTAGAACTCGTAGCGGGTGATACTGGGGCCGCGCGTGATGGGCCCCGGCTCCACCTCAATGCGGAAGGTGGCAAAGGTATCGATGATGCGCTGCTGGTATTCCAGCATCTCCTGCTCGGCCTCTGCCAGCACCTCCGGCGGCACCGGCTTGTAGTCCAGCATATCAAGCGGCGGGAAGGGGTAATCGGATTCCTCCACGCGCGGCGCGGGCTTGGGCTGCGGGCGCGGCTTGGGTTCCTTGGGCTTTACGCGCTGCGCCACCTTGGCGCGCAGCGTGGCAGTGATGCCGCCCGCCGGCGCGGTGTCCTCCGTCTGCAGGTTCAGGTCAAGCAGGTTCGGCAGCTCCGGGTGCATATCGCCGCGGCGTTCACCCGCACGGCGGATCGTGCGAGAGGACGGGGCGAGCTGCGTGGCATCACCGCCGGCGCGCTGGTTGTGGCTGCGTATCTGCTCCTCAATGGAGGCGGGAAGGTCGTCGTAGTCATCCTCTGCGGGACGTGCAGCCGGCACTCCGGAAGTCTGGCGTGCGGGCAGGTTGGGAGCCTGCTCATCATCATCCCTGCCCTGCAGCATGGCGCGGCGGGCCTTCTCCGCAGCTTGGCGGCGCGCCTGCTCCTCCGCCCGCTGTCGGCGGAGCACGCGGCGCTCGGCGGCGCGCTCGCGGTGAATTCTCCAGCGTTGGCCCAACCACAGATAGAAGCTCTTGGCATCCTCCCCCACCTGGTGGAAGACATCACGGAATCCCAAGCGGGCAGCGTAAACCACAGCCACTCCATGCAGGGCAATCAGCAAGGCGAGCGCCGCATGCTCCGGCATCAGGCGGCCGGCTATCAGCGTGCCGTCCAGGTAGCCCAGCATACCGCCGGCCTCCCCGGAGGGATGCACCGCCGCCCACTCCTGCAGCACCAGGGTCTGCACGCTCATGACAGCGCAGGCCAGTATCAGCATCACCACCATGGAGAGCACCTGCCCCGCCACGCTGCGCCGCGGATGCACCAATATGCAGATGCCCAGAAACAGGGCCAGGAAATCCAGATAGTACGCACAGCAGCCGAACGCCCAATACAGCAGCCCCGCCACATACAGGCCTATTGCCCCCAGCGCGTTCGTGCACGGCACGGCCGCAGCTTCCTCCGCATGGCCGGGATTCAGCAGCCCCCAGCCCATCTCTGCATGGTTGTACGTTGCCAGGCAGCACGCCACCGCTACGGCAGCCAACACCAAAAGAGCACCGCACATCCGCGTGGGACCGGGTTTCTTCTCCTGCAGAAGCATAGGGCTGTCTTCTTCAAACCTCATTATGCGTGTCCGTATATTCTATGCCCTGCCCTCCTTTGGCGCAAGCTCAAAATCCGTCAAGGCTACACCATTTTTTCATTGCGACAGTCGGCGGCGGTCCTCTCTCGCGGGAAGATGTCCTGCGCTGCGCGCAGCGGTGGACGGGGGTCGACAGGGCCCGCGGGTAGAGAGCCT
>JAZLHB010000176.1:0-14081 GCA_045616565.1 Akkermansia sp.
GTCCGCGCCATATGAAAGGATGCTTCAAACACACGCCAATGCCTGCCCCGCAAAGCGGGGCAATACGTAGGAACGCGCCCAAAGGGCGCGCTATATGTGGAGCCATTCCGATGGCGACTCAAAGTTAGCCCAGTGCGGAAGCGCTGGGGGTAACCACCATCCTAACGTCTCCGTACCGAACCCCGCTCTGCGGGGTGGATGACGTCTCCGGTTGCACGTTTCAAGCCGCCTTTACTGACAAAAATCAAAGGAGGGGGCTTCAATTTTGGGCGATTTTCCTAACGATTGCCTATCAATGCGTAGAAAAAGACAAACTCAATCTTTGGGACACATGTGACGCAACAGGGCAATCAGCCCTGAGTGCATCTGGGGCAGGCTTGGACCCAGTGGCCCGGGGAGATTTCCTGCATGGGTGGGCGCTGGGTGAGGGAGGCGGGGTCTACGCCCATGCGCTGGCAGAAGCGGCAGCCGGGCACATGCTCCGCCAGGGAGGCCACGTTGCCCGGAATGGCGGGCAGGTGGGATTTGCGGGCGTATTCCGCACGCGGCATGGCGGCCAGCAGCGCGCGGGTGTAGGCATGCACCGGGTGGGCGAACAGTTCCGCCGCGTCCGCGCTTTCCACCACGCGCCCGGCGTACATGACCAGCACGCGGTCGCAGTTTTGCGCCACCACGCCCAGATCATGCGTGATGAGCAGGGTGGAGGTGCCGTCCTCCCGCTGCAGTTTGCGCAGCAGGGAGAGCACCTGGTCCTGCACGGTTACGTCCAGCGCGGTGGTGGGCTCGTCTGCAATCACGAGCTCCGGGCGGCAGGCGATGGCCATGGCGAGCACCACGCGCTGGCGCATGCCGCCGGAGAGGGAGCCGGGGTATTCCCACACGCGGCGGTCTGCGGCGGGAATGCGCACGCGCTCCAGCAGGCGGATGCTTTCCTGCCACGCCTCATCCTCTCCCAAGCCGCGGTGCAGCATGAGGGTTTCCGCAATCTGGGAGCCGATGGTATGCACGGGGTTGAGGGCCTTCATGGGCTCCTGGAAAATCACGCCTATGCCGCCGCCGCGCACCTCCTGCAGGCGCTTGGGGGGCATTTTCAAAACATCCTCACCCTTGAAGAGCACCTGCCCTGCGGTGATGTGCCCGGCGGGCTGCGGCAGCAGGCGCACAATGCTCATGGCGGTCACGCTCTTGCCACAGCCGCTCTCCCCCACAATGCCCACGCACTTGCCGCGCGGCACGTTGAAGCTCACATCGTCCGCGGCGGCCAGCAGGTTTCCGCCGCGTTCAAAGGCGGCGGTGAGGTGGCGCACTTCCAGCACGTTTGGAGAGGTCTCGTTCATGATTGCGATTCCGGCGGCAGGGGGATGACGATTTCCTGCTCCGGGAAGGCGCCGCCGTTGCGGCGCGCGTTGAGGGTGTCCTCCTTCATCTTCTCATCCACCCAGTAGAGGTGGCTGTCCAGCGGGTCGAAATAGATGGGCGGGCAGAAGCGGCAGCCGGGCGTGTCCGGCCAGCGCAGCCAGCGCCACTGTGCAAAGCGCCAGTAGGTGGTGGTCCAACCGGGCACCCAGGCGGCGGTGGCGGCAATGAGCTGCTGCACGCGGTGCTGGGCGGGCACGGCCTCCTCCTCCGTGCCGGCGGTTTGGGCGGCAATGATGGCGCGGTCAAGCGAGGGGGAGTTGGTGCCGGTGATGTTGTTGGTGCCGGTGAGCGGCGTGCCGTCTGCGTTGTAGGCGTAGGAGGAGAGGAAGAAGGCGGAGGCGTCCGGCAGGGGCGGGGTGAAGCCCCAGGACCAGATGGCCGCGCTGTACTGGCGCTCCTTCACCTTCAGGTAGAACACGGTGTCGTCCATCTGCTCCATGCGCAGGTCCAGCCCGCAGGCGGCGGCATCCTCCCGCAGCATGTTCATGCAGTTGGAGTACAGGGGGTCGATGCGGGAGCTCACCACCAGCTGCAGGCGGGTGCCGTCCGGTTTGCAGAGGATGCCGTCCGGCCCCTCCTCCGTGTACCCGGCGCGGGCAAAGTAGGCGCGAGCGCGCTCCGGGGAGTACGGCAGGGCGCGGATGCCGGAGTCCGTGTACTTGCCGAATCCGCCGAAGTACGACCCTGCGCGGGAGAAATCCCCGCGGAAGATGGTGTCGATGACGTGGCGGATGTTGAGCGCGTGGTGGAATCCGAGCCGCATGTTGCGGTCGTTGAAGGGCGGTGCGGAGCAGTTGAGGTGGAAGCCGAAGCAGTTGCGCGGCCACATGTTGCTGAAATGCACGCGCTGGATGAACCCGCGCCGCACGGGGTCAATCTCCAGCCCCTCGTACCAGAAGTCGGCGTCGCGGGCGGAGAAGACGTCGATCTCGCCCACGCGGAAGAGCTCGCGCAGCTTGGATGGCTCTGTGATGAAGGCGTAGGAGATGCGGTCCACATTGCAGGAGTGGCGCGTGAACTTGCGGTCTGCGGCCCACCAGTCCTGCACGCGTTTCATGGTGAGGCTGTGGCCCATCACCAGGGAATCCGTGTCCACGGTGTATCCGCCTGTGGTGGGAGCCACGCGCCACTGGTAGCGCGTGGCGTAGTCCGGTGCGTACTCCGCGTAGAAGGCGGTGCAGTCCGTGGAGACGGCGGCGTAGAACGGGGCGTACGGGCGCGCGGTGCTCAGGGTTACGGCCACCGTGTTGTTGCCGTAGAAGGTGATGTGGGAGTACGAGTTCTTGTACAGGTCTGCGAAGAAGGGTTCCGAGCCGTGGGGAGAGGTGCGCACATACAGCGCGGTGAGCACATCCCGCGTGGTGAGCTTGGAGCCGTTGGAGAAGCGCGCCGCCTCGTCTATGTGGAAGAACACCGTGCGCCCGTCTGCGGAAACGGCCCAGCGGTCCGCCGTGCCGGGGATGATGCGCCCGGTGGCGGGGTGCAGGCGCACCAGCGGCAGGGTGATGTCATCGTAGATGTACCGGCGGGTGGCGTTGTTGCTGTTGGGGCCGAAGAGGCGCAGGGTGTTGGGGAAGGAGCGTTGCAGGCCCAGGCGCAGCGTGCCGCCCTTCTGCGCCTGCGGGTCGCCTATCTCCGGTTCGTCCGCGCCGTCCTGCCAGTCCAGGCCGTTGGGCAGGGCGTCTTCTGTGAGGTAGCGCAGGTAGTCGCCCTCCCCGCGGCGGCGCAGGAAGGCGGAAACGGCCTCCGCCGCGGAGAGCGCGCGGGTTTGCGCCGCAGCGTGCGCGGTGCCGCAGGGCAGGGGTGTGGCGCAGGCGTTCAGGGCATCCGCCATCTCCGCACCCTGCGTTTCCAGCTGGCGGTCGATGTATTCCTGCACGGTGGCGTTCCAGCGTGCGGTGAAGCCCTGGAATCCCTCCGGCATGCGCCAGGCGCGCATGTAGTCCGGCACGTTCTCGCTCTCGGTAAAGGCGGGCGGCATGGTGTCGTCCGCCGGCGGCTGCCATTCTGCACCGCTGCGCACGCCCTCCCCGCACCCGCAGCAGAGCAGGAGCGGCAGCAGCGCCCTCGGCAGGGCTCTCTTGGGTGTGCGCTTATTCATAATGGCTGTGGCGGTGCGGGTCGAATGCCTCCCTTACCGCCTCTCCGATGAAGGTGACCAGCAGCAGGACGAGCACCAGCGCGCAGAACGCGGAAGACACCACCCACGGGCAGGAGAGCTTGGACAAGCCGTCGTTGAGCAGGCGTCCCCAGCTTGCGTAGGTCTCCGGCAGGCCGAATCCCATGTAGTCCAGCGAGGTGAGGGAAAGGATGACCGCAGCCACGCTGAAGGGCACGAGGGTGACGATGATGCTGATGAGGTTGGGTAGAATGTGGCGGCGCATGATGTAGAAGGTGCCGGCGCCCATGGTGCGCGCGGCGGCCACATAGTCCCGCGTTTTCTCCCGCATGGTGGCGGTGCGGATGAGGTAGGTCATCTGCATCCACCCGAAGATGGCCATGAGCCCCAGCGTGAGAATCAGCCCGCGCAGCCCTGCCGGCACCAGGTCCGACAAGATCATCACCACGAACAGGAAAGGCAGCTGGGAGACAATCTCGATGCCGCGCTGCGTGAACAGGTCGAACCGCCCGCCCAGGTAGCCCATGAGCATCCCCATGGTCAGCCCCACCGTGTAGATGACGGGCAGGTAGAACAGCGCGGCCTTGATGTTGACCTGCAGCCCGCCGTACAGGTATGCCAGGATATCCGCGCCCTGGCTGTCGGTGCCCAGCAGGTGTCCGTCCGCCAGCGGCGGGGCCGGGTGGTAGTGCACGCGGCAGAACTGCTCCGGGGTGGTGGCGCGCAGGAATTCCTGCACGTCCCCGCTGCCGGAGAAGCGCTCCTCTTTCTGTTCTCCGTTTTCGTAGCGGGCGGCGAACACCTCTCGCCCGCCGGAGTCCCAGCCGCGGGTGTAGCCGTCCGGGCGGCCGTCTCGGAAACGCTGGCGCAGGTGCATGGTTCCGTTGGGGTGGAAGCGGCATGCCAGCCCGTTGTAGCGGGTGCCCCCGTCCGGCTCGTAGAGGGTGTCGTGGTGGTAGGAGAGGGGTTCCCTCGGGAAGGGCACGGCATCCATGGTGGGCTCGTAGGGCACGGGCGGCATGATGACGCGCTCCGCCGCGCCGGGTTCGCCCTCCTCGCTCGCCATCTGGCGGTAGTTGGCCTCCGCCAGGCCGTCCACTCCCTCCACGCCGAAGGTGGAGGCCGGAATCACCGCCCGCGTGAACGCCGGGAAATACCACTCTCCCTCGTATTTCACCGCCAGTGCGCGGTGCCCCACCAGGCATTGGTCCAGCGCGGCCAGCAGGACAACGCCCGCCAGCACCACCAGGGACCAGAATCCGCGCTTCATGCTGCGGAAACGCTGCCAACGCTGCGCGTTCTGCGGGGAGAGGCGCATGTCCTCCCTGCGCTTGCACAGCAGGTGCAGCCCCGCCGCCAGCAGCCCCAGCATGCACAGCCAGCCGAACCAGTGCAGCGCGCCGTCCGCCGCCAGCCACGGACAATGCCCGGCCGCGCAGTGCAGCAGCGGCACCTCGCGGCTTGCCGTGAACGCCCAGGAAAGCGTGGGAATCTGCCAGCCGCAAAGCTCCGCCCACCCGCCGGCAACCGCTGCCAGGATGAGTGCCAGTGCTGTCAGGTTCTTCTTCATTCGAATTTCACGCGGGGGTCGATGCACGCTACCAGCAGGTCGGAAAGCAGGTTGCCCACAATGATGATAAGGGAGGTGAACAGAAGTGTGCCCATGATGAGCGAGTAGTCCTTGTCCATGAGCGCCTGGAAGCTCAGCATGCCGAAGCCTTGGATATCGAACACGCGCTCAATGAGCAGGGAGCCGCCCACCATCGTGCTCACCACCCCGCCCAAGGTGGATGCTATCGGGATGAACGAGTTGCGGAACGCGTGCCTCCACACCGCCTGCTTGAAGGAGAGCCCCTTGGACACTGCCGTGCGAACGTAGTCCGCAGACAGGTTGTCCATGAGGTTGTTCTTCATCATCATGGTGGTCATGGCGAAGGTGGACACCACATAGCAGAGCAGCGGCAGCACCGTGTGGCTCAGCAAATCCCGCGCCTGCTCCGCCAGCGGCATGGCCGCAAAGCCCGGGCTCGTGAGCCCGTACAGCGGGAACCACTCCAGCCGCGCGCCCAGGTACACCAGCAGCACCGCACCCAGCGCAAAGCCCGGCACCGCATAGCCCGTGAAGATGAGGATGCTGCTCAGGCTGTCGAACATGCCGCGGTGGCGGATGGCTTTCACCACCCCCAGCGGTATGCTCACCAGATAGGTGATGATTGCCCCCAGCAGCCCCAGGTACAGGGAGACGGGCAGGCGGTCCAGCATCATGGCCGTCACGGGTTCGTTGTACTTGTAGGAGCGCCCCAGATTGCCCTGCAGCACACCGTCGAACACTTTTCTGTATGCCACCGCGCGCCAGCGCCGCAGGGCGGGGGAGGCCTCCTGCCGCGCAATGGCTGCGGGGTCCTCCACATGGTGGCGCTCGGCCCAGCGCAGCGCGCGCTCGTGCGGGGATTCCGCCTCCAGGATCCAGCCCTCCGGCACCCACCAATCCTGAACCTGGCCCACCACCATATCGCCCTCGCGCCGCACATTCAACACACCCGCGCGCCCGTCCGCGTGCACCAGGTGCAGGCGCGCCCGGTCGTCGTCCCCCAGCTCCACCTTGGAAATCTGCACCTTGCGGGGCAGCACGCCCAGCCACTGCAGGTAGCCCGTCAGCATCGGCTCCTGCAGGTTGAACATCTCCTCCAGCCTCTCCACCTCCTCATCCCCGATTGCCTTTTCCGCGCCGCCCACGGCCTTGTCTCCGGCCAGCGCGCCTATGGCCTGCTCCTGCAAGATGCGGTCCACGGGGCCGCCCGGTACCATGCGTGTCAGGCAGAACACCAGAAACGTCACCCCTACCAGCGTGACCGGTATGAGCATCAACCTCCTGATGATGTATCCCCACATGAACCGTTCCCCATTGTAGCAAACCCAGCCCGCAGTGCAAGGCAATACGCCGCCCCGGGGAAATTTGGCGCGGGTTGTCTGCGCCGCTGCGGTGGCGTCTCCTCTCCATGCCACCCTTTAGGCTTGCGCGCGCGGCGGGAATGGGCCATACTTCCGCGCAACACGGCATGAAGCTACTGAGACGCAACCTGAGCCTGATGCTGGCGGTGAGATACCTCAACCCGCTGCGCAGCATGTTTTCCATCATCACCCTGATCTGCCTGGTGGGTGTGGCGCTGGGCGTGACCGCGCTCATTGTGGTGCTCTCCGTCATGGAGGGCCTGCAGAACGAGATGGAGTCGCGCGTGCTCGCCTTCGCTCCCCACTACGTCATCACCCAGACGGATGGGTTCCAGCGCCTGAGCCTTTCGGACGAGCAGGTGGACTGGCCCGCCATTCAGGAGAAGATAGCCGCGCTGCCCGGCGTGGTGAGCGCGTACCCCATGCTGGACGGCGACGCCTTTGCCCAGAGCAGTGCGGGGCGCATCACGGTGCAGTTCACCTCTGTGGAGCCGCACAATGATTCCCAGCTTCTGCCCCTGCTGCCCATGCTGAAGGACGGCACGTTCGATTTCGGCGAGGGCCTGGACCAGGAGTGCGTGATTTCCGCCACCACGGCGGCCTCCCTGGGCTTGGGAGTGGGAGACAGCCTGCATGTGACCCCCGTGGGCAGCATCGATGAAATCGCGGATATCTGGGCCATGATTCAGGAGCCGCTGCTCACGCAGGAGAACAAGGAGTTCACAGAGGCGGCATCCACCTTCTTCGATGGCGCGGAACCCGCAGCGGACGGCGCCTGCGCCGTCTCCCGCGACAAGGTGCAGCACATGCTCGGCGTCATTTTCAACATGCCAGCCAAAAAGCTCCGCCAGAGCGAGCAGGACGGGTTGGACACCCTCTTCCGCATCATGCAAAGCCATGGGGAGGACGGCAACATCTACACCGCAGAGGAGCAGAAGCTTTGGAAGGAGACCCTTGCCAAGCTCGCCGCGCTGGACCGCGACAAGGAGGACGGCAAGGCCGTGAAGAGCGTCAACCAGATGGTCATGCCCACGGACCTCACCATCATCGGCATCTACCAGCCGCCGGAGAACATGCCCGGCCCCAACATCTACATGCCCCTGCAGATGGCGCAGGATATGCTGGGCGTCTCCGTGGGCGGCAAGAGCATTGTGAACGGCATCTGCGTGCGCGTGCAGGATGCCAACAACCCCGGCCCCGTGGAGCAGCAGCTCGCCGCCCTCCTCCCGCCGGCGGAGGACACGGGCGCGGATGACGCCGCAGGCCGCCAGTGGGATATCATCCCGTGGTCCCGCCGTTTCGAGGAGTGGTACGAGCTCATTGCCAACGAGCGCGTGATGATGGGCTTCGTGCTTTCCGTCATTTCCCTCATTGCCAGCTTCTGCATCATGGCGGTCATGTTCACCGTATCCATGCAGCGCAAGCGGGAGATAGCCGTGCTGCAGGCGCTGGGGGCCACGCCCGCCAAGATTATGGGCATCTTCACCTGGCAGGGCGTCATCATCGGCTTTTTCGGCGCGGTGCTCGGCGTGCTGCTGGCCCTGCTCACCCTTCACTACCGCCTGGAGATTCAGGCGGCCATGGCCGGCATAGGCATGGATCCCTTCCCCATGGAGGCGCACGGTATCACCCTGCCGGCCGTGTACGATCCCGCCATGTTCGCCTGGCAGGCATTCAAGGCGTTCCTGATGGTCACGGCGGCCTCCATTGTGCCGGCCTGGCTGGTGGCGCGGCAGGATCCCTCCAAGGCCCTGCGCTCCAACTGATGCACCGCCCGCGCAGATACACCACATGGATATTTACTGGATAGACAAGGAAAGGAAGCGCTGCGGCCCCGCCACCGTGCCGGATATGATTTCCAAGGTGCGCACGGGTGAGCTTTCCGCAGAAGAAACTCTCGGCTGGCACGCCGGGGCCGTGGGCTGGGTGCCCCTGAAGGAGCTCCCCGCCCTCACGGATTTTATCTGCGAGCGCGCGCCCAAGCACATCACCTACGACCCCAACGACCCCCTGCCGGAGCTGGATGACCGCGACACCCCGCCCACCCTGGAGGCCCGCGGCGGGGAGGCGCCGCCGCAGGAGAAAGAGATGCCGCGCGGCGTGCTGCGCGTGTACCTTCCCGCCCCGCATGTGCGCCTGCTGGCGCGCCTGGTGGACATGGGCATCTACACGGTGCTGGCCTATGCCGTGTTTTACGCGCTGCATGTGGAGTTCAGCACGGCGCTGCTGCCCTGCGGCCCGCTGCTGTGGCTCGGCATGCTCCTGCTGGAGCCCCTGCTGCTCTGCACGCGCGGCACCACGCCCGGCAAGGCCCTTTTCGGCATCCGCGTGCAGGACATGGCCGGCGGAAAGGGGCTCCCGCTCACCTACGGCCGGGCCTTCGCCCGCACCATGCTCGTCTTTGTGATGGGGCTGGGGATGATGTTCTCCATCCTGCCGCTTTTCGCCATGGGCTTCTCCCGCTGGCAGCTCGGCCGCCACGGTCTCACCGCGTGGGATGCCCGCACGGGTTCCCTTCCCGTGCAGAAGGGACCTTCCCGCGCCTCTCGCAGCCTGGTGGCGGTGTTGTTGCTCATCTGCTGCCTACAGTGCACCTCCCGCCTCATGGAGCCTTGGACCCCCGCCATGCTCGACATGCTCTCCGGGCAGCAACCCCGGCTTGCGGAAAAGCTCCGCGCCCTCATGCCGGAGCAGGGGCAGGGCAGCCCCGACAATTCGCAGGAAACTGCCGCGCGTCCGTAAATCACGTTGACTTCCGCGTGCGCGCGGGTATAATGGGTTCAATCAACAGACCACCATGGAATTCAAGATTCAAAACGTAGAGATAGGCGGGCCGAAGCCGTTTTTCCTGCTTGGGCCGTGTTCATTGGAGAATGAGGACTTTGCCTGGGAGATGGCGCGCGGCATCAAGGAAATATGCACGCGCCTGGACCTGCCGTTTGTCTTCAAGGCGTCGTACGACAAGGCGAACCGCACGAATGTGAAGAGTTTCCGCGGCCCCGGCATCAAGGAAGGCTGCCGCATCCTCTCGGAAATCGGCCACGAGCTGAAAATCCCCGTGGTCACGGATGTCCACACCGAGGAACAGGCCACCTACGCGGCGGATTACGTGGACCTGCTGCAGATACCCGCTTTCCTCTGCCGCCAGAGCGATTTACTGGAGGCATGCGCCAAGACCGGGCGCCCCGTGAACATCAAGAAGGGCCAGTTCCTGGCACCGTGGGATTGCGTGAACATCTGCGAGAAGATGCGCGCCTTCGGTTGCGAGCGTTTCATGCTCTGCGAGCGCGGTACCAGTTTCGGCTACAACAACCTCGTGGTGGATATGCGCGGCATGTACTGGATGCGCAAGTTCGGCTGCCCCGTGGTGTTTGACGCCACGCACTCCGTGCAGCGGCCCGGCGGCTTGGGCGGTGCCACCGGCGGTGACCGCGAGCTCGCCCCCGTGCTGGCCAACGCGGCCATGGCCGTGGGTGTGGACGGCGTGTTCATGGAGGTCCACAAGGACCCGGAGCATGCCATGAGCGACGGCCCGAACCAGATTTACCTGCGTGACCTGGAGCGTATCCTGCGCAACCTGATGCTGGTGCGCCGCGCCTACGAGGAGATGTGCTGATGCGTATGCGCCCCACAGTCCTGCTGCTCTCCCTTCTGCTGCCCGTATGGGGGCAGCAGCCTACAGAGACGGCATCCGACACCGTGGGGCAGGGCGAATTCCCCGGGCTGCAGCTCTTGCCGCCCGGCAGCGTGGTGAAGGGCATTTCCCTGCCGCGCTATGAGGAGCACCGCGTGACCGCGCTGGTGAAGATTGAGGAGATGCGCGTGCAATCACGCCAAAGGCTCTCCCTGCTGGGAATCGTGGCCACGCTGTTTTCCCCGGACGGTTTCCGCACCGTGGTGAAGAGCCCCAGCGCCGTGTACGATTTTTCTACCATGCGCGGTGAAACCACCGGGCGCACGCGGATTCGCGACCCGCGCTTCACCGCCCGCGGCGGGCGCGTGGTCTATGATGCCAAAACCCAGAAGGGCCTGCTGCGCGGGCCGGTCCGCACCACGGTGTCGGCGTCCGTCTTCGGGCGCGGCGGCACCACCCCCGCCCAACCATGAAGCGCGCACTCCTGCTGAGTCTCCTGGCGCCCTGCGCAGCCCTGGCCGCTCCCGTTCCGGAGTGCGTGGACGTGAACGCGCTGGTGGAGCAGTGGCAGGCCCTGGACCGCGAGACGGATGCCGCGCTGGAGAGCTTGTCTACAACGGGCGGGGACGATGCCGCCGCCGCTGAAACGGTGGAGGATGACGCGCCCGCCGCGGAGGGCGACTCCCAGGCCTATTGCCTCGGCGGTCTCATGTTCGACAGCACCGAGAACACGCTCGTCTATTTGGACCATGTATGGCTCAACGACGAGCGTCTGCAGCTTTCCGCAGAGCACCGCCTGTACATCAAGCTGCGCCGTGAGAGCGCGGCTCCCGCCCCGGAGAGGGAAGAACAGCCTGCGGAAGCCGCAGATGCACCGCAGGAAAAACACATCATTTCCCCCAACCCCGCACGCGTGGCGGAACAGGTGGAGACCCGCGCGCAGGGAATGCCGCAGCAGATGCGCGGCGGGCAAATTGCCGTGGAAACCGCAGATGCCGTGGCGGACACGGATGCCAACACCCTGCTGCTGACCTCTCCCGAGCGCGGCAGGGCCATCCTGGTGACACAGGGGCGCAACTCCATCCGCATCGAGCCCGGTGAGGGGCACCCCGCCCGCTTGGCGGCGGATGCACAGGGAAACGCCGTGCTCAGCGGCGCGCACATTTCCCTGCGCTGGGTGGACGATGAGGGCCGCGAGGGCAAGATGGAGTGCGCCGGCGGCAGAATCACCTACCACGCCGCCACCCGCACGCTGTACCTGCCCGGGCATTCCTCCATGGAGCACCCGCGCGGCTCGTTCAACGGCGAAACCGGGCTTGTAGCGGTGCTGCAGCCGGAGGACGGCGCCGCCGCCGCAGGGAAGGATGGCGGCTACCTCTCCCAGTTCGCCTCCATGCGTTTCAAGGGCGTGGAGAGCGTGTTCGCGGAGAACGGCAGCGCCACCCTGGACACCTACTCCGCCAAGGGCGCTTCCATGCAGTACAACGCTCTCACCGGGGCCTGCCGCGTGTCCGGCAAGGGCAGTTTCCTGAGCTATGGAGCCAACACCATCTCCACGGACGGCTCCGTGGAGCTGCACGGGAACGGTGATATCGACGTTGAAGGGGAGGATGTGCGGGTGACCTACGAGCGCGCATCCCAGGCGGATCCGGAAAAGATGCTGCACGGCAGCATGCAGGGCTCAACCATGCATTTCTGCGCCGCAGACGGCAAGGTGCGCACGCAAGGCCCGCTCGCCATCCGGGACGAGGAGCTCAATTTCTCCTGCGCCGGTGCGGTGGAGCTGACCCTGCACCGCGCGGAAACACCGCGCGTGCAGCAGAGGGAGGGCATGCCCAACCTCGCCGTGGCGCAGTATGACGGCGTGGACTTCCTTTCCGCGCGCAACTGCGTGCGCCTGGCCGGCAAGTCCGCCCGGGGAGACGTGGCTTTGATGGGGGACGAGGTGGAGGCGGATATCGCCTCCCAGAGTGCCACCGTGACCGCGCGGGAAGGGTCTCCGCTGGTGGTGCAGGGGGATGGTTTCCGCGCCGCTGCGGAAACCGCCGCCGGGGCGCATTCCGCGCTCCAGGTCACCCCGGAGGGGGAAATCACCCTTTCCGGCAACCACATCAGCATTGAAAGCACGGCGGAGGACGCCGCGCCCACCACCGTGGTGGCCATCACGCAGGGCGGCCTCTCTGAGCTTCATGTGAACACCGCCGGGGATATCACCCTGCAGGGCGCGGATATCGGCATGGAGACGCGCGATTCCGCCGGGCAGGCCATCAAGGCCGTCTGCAAGGAAAAGCTCACGCTGGAGAAGGCGGCCGGGCGGCTCACCACGGGTTCCGCCACGCGCATGCAGTCCGCCCAAGGCACCTTTGCCGCCAACGGCCCCGTGAGTGCCATCCTGCACCCGGGCAAGGAGAAACCCGCGCCGCAGGACGGGCGTTTCGCCCATCTCAACTACAATTTCGACGGCGTGGACAGCGCCACCACGCTTTCCGGCGGCAGCTTGCGCAGTGCCCAGGGTTCCATGCAGTGCTCCGGCAAGATTGAGGTGGCCTTCCGCACGGAACCTGCACCCAAGCGCGGCTCCGGCGCGGGGCAGGATGCTCTGGGCGGCTTGAAGTCCGCCCGCGCGGAAGGTTCCGTGGCCCTGGCGGGCAAGGATTCCTCCGGACGCGTGCTGCGTGCCACGGGTGATGTGCTCACCCTGGACGCCGCCACCGGAATGAAAACCCTCACCGGCAACACCGTCACCCTTTCCGACCGCTACAACACGCATACCGCAAGCGGCGGCGCCTCCGTCACCATTGATGCCCGCAACAACGCCCGCATCTCCGGCGCCACCCAGCGAACCACCGCCACCGGCATTCACGAACAAATCAAGCAACAACAAGACAAATGACCATGGACGCCAACATCCTTCTCGATGCCCGCAACCTCTGCAAGTCCTACAAGGAGCGCCGCGTGGTGGACCACGTGAACCTCACGGTGCGCCCAGGGGAAATCGTGGGCCTGCTCGGCCCCAACGGCGCCGGCAAAACCACCTCGTTCTACATGGTGGCGGGCCTGGTGCGGCCGGATGAGGGCGAGGTGTTTTTCTGCGGGCAGGATGTCTCCGGCCTGCCGATGCACCTGCGCGCCCGCCTGGGCATGGGCTACCTGCCGCAGGAGGAGTCCATCTTCCGCAAGCTCTCCGTGGAGGACAACCTCATGGCCATTCTGGAGACCCGCGCCGACCTTTCACGCGCCCAACAGCGCGAAAAGGCGGACGAGCTCATGGAGCGCTTCAACATCACCCGCCTGCGCAAGAGCCAGGCCATCCAGCTTTCCGGCGGTGAAAAGCGCCGCCTCACCATTGCCCGCGCCCTTGCCTCCAACCCCAAGCTCGTCATGCTGGACGAGCCTTTCGCCGGCGTGGATCCCATTGCCGTGCAGGATATCCAGCGCATTGTGGCCTCCCTGCGGGAGACGGACGGCCTCTCCATCCTCATCACGGACCACAACGTGCGCGAAACCCTCGGCATTGTGGACCGCGCCTACATCCTCTTTGAAGGCAAGGTCATCAAGGAGGGCAACGCGGAGGATATTGCCAACGACCCCAAGACCCGCCGCATCTACCTGGGCGAGCAGTTCAAGATGTAAGGCGGATTGGCTATTTGCCAAGGGAGACGCCATCCACCCCGCAGGGCGGGGTTTCCCGGCGGAGACCCGTCTACGCCCTGCGGGCTTCCGTCTTCGCTAATGCGTTTGCCCTGTGAGGGCATAGTCCTTGACTTCTCAAGCCGACAGACCTATGATTGTCGAGACATGAAGAAGACATTATTTATCATTGCCATCCCATAAAAGGGACGGGCAAGAGAAAGAGAGAGGCGTTTGACTTTGTGTCCGATTACACTCATAATCGGAAATATGAAACCAAAAGCAAACGCCAAGAGGAGTATATCGGTATTGGGGCAGCTGTGCAAG
>JAZLHB010000177.1:0-67637 GCA_045616565.1 Akkermansia sp.
CGAATGCAGGGTGGTGATGAATCCGGGCGCGAAGCGCGCGCATGAACTGAAGCCATACCGATGGCGACTCAAAGTTAGGCCAGGCCCGGAGGCCTGGGGGTAACCGCCGTCCTAACGTCTCTACACCGAACCCCGCTCCGCGGGGTGGATGGTGTCTCCCGTTGCATGTCTCTAAACCTTCAAGATTCGCCTTGCGTACCCCGACCACACAAATTCATAGTTTCCAAAAATTATTGGGACACATGTGGGTCTTGGGGCTACGGATGCAAAAACATGCCAAAAAAGTTAAGCCTATAACACATTGTATTTTGAACTATTGCGTATCCGGTTAGGCTTGGCGTGATTTTTTTGAAAAAAAATCGATATTTTGCCCTCCAGCCTGCTTATATAGGGTAGAGATTGCCATCGGCCGCGGGGGCGGCTGGAAGTGGCGTGCTCACCCAAAATACATACGAAACCAAAAATTATGTCCGGCATTGAATTCCACATCGAAAACAGCGTTGTGCCCAGCGCCCGGCCCGCAGCGCACATCGTTTCCATCGCCCCGGTATGCCATCCTGGGGTCGCAACGTTGTACCATAGACTTGCAAACCTGGTCTGGAACTGATAGATTCCCTTTAACCTAAACTTCATCCCTCTATGGGATGGCAATGTATTGACATAGAAGAACACCATGAAAGAAAATCACACAGAGACAACAAAGTATTTGCAGCGGGCATGTATAGCTGCCGTGGCCGCAGCGGCATACCTGCCTTGCAGCATCCTTGCTGCCGGTGAGCCGCAGCGGGAAGCGGCGGAACTGCCGGCCATAGGGAAGGCCGCCATGGCGGTGAAAAGTTGGCGGTCCCACTTGTCCTACAGCATCCATTTCAATGCAGATGTATCGGCGGAGGATGCCGTGGATTCCCTCTGCGCCGCCATTGAACACTGCCGGCGCAAGGAAGGCGGCAGCTTCTTCCAGCTGGGCTACAGGCTGCATGAGGTACCGCGCTGGGGAGAGGAATTCCGCAAATTCTTCAAGGCGAGCAGATGGTACGCCCCCCAGCAAAGGATGCACGCAGGGGAGGCGCCCGAGGCCCGCCAGGCGTATGATGCCTTTGTGCGCGCGCAGTTGAAGGCAAAGGGCGTGGACCTGCCTTCCTCCGTGCTGATTGTGATTGATGATTTCCTCTTTGAGGTGGATGGAAAGCTGCTAGGCGACGTGCGCCTGCTTTTCAACTACCGGGGCGGCGCGGGAGTGGGCGTTGTCTCACACGATGCGCTGACGCAGGCCATCATGAAGTGCGACAAGGAGGCCGTGAGACGGATTATCCAGAGCGGAACCTCACCGAACCGGCGCGTGGAATACAAGATGTACGAGAGCCGCATCTCACTGCCGCCGCTGGCGGAGGTTATCTGGCACCACGGCGGCGGTTTCCCCGACAGAGAGAAGACCAAAGCGGCCTGCGAGCTCATCGAGCTGCTGGTGGAGCTGGGCGCGGATCCCAACATCAACGTGCTGCACGGCAGCACTCCCCTGCACATGGCGGCCGGTAAATATGCAGAGGGTATTGTGGAGTTCAGCTTCTTCGGCGCGCTCATGGATTGCGGGGCGGACTGGAACATCAAGAACGATGATGGGGAAACACCCCGCGACTGTGTGCGGGAAAACCTGATGGATTGAGTTTTGTGCAAAAGACGCAAGACCGCCCGGCCTCGCCAAGGAAGCCGGGCGGCTCTGTGAACAGGGGGCCGGGGCTTAGCAGTCGCGGATGGCCTCCAGGGCCTGCTGCAGGTCCGCGATGATGTCCTCTGCGTCCTCGATACCCACGGAGAAGCGGATGAGGTCCGGCTTCACGCCGGCCTGGATGAGCTGCTCATCCGTCAGCTGGCGGGACCATAAATAACGAAAATCGCAAAAAAACGGCTCTGCACTCTATAGGCGGTTGATTTGCGAAAGAAGTGGCGTATAGTGCGAGCATGAGTGTTGGGCGAAAGCAACATTGCAATGTTCAGTTTGGCAAACGTATTGCTTGCTTGCGCAAGGCGAAGCATTTATCACAAGAGCAACTCGCACTTGCAAGCGAAATCAACAGAACATACATGGGAGCCATTGAAAGGGGCGAGAAAAGCCCTTCTCTCAATGTAATTGTCAGGATTGCCGCAGCCCTTTCGATGAGTTTAACTGAATTATTCAATTATGCGTAATTACATTATTAATACGGCTGTCAATATTACTTATGAGGGTATCATCGCTATATCTGATGATGAGTTGTTGGCCTCCATAAATAATACTAACGATTTCATAAAAAGGTTGGGGGAGATGTCGCACAATAATGGTATTGACATTTTTTCCTTGTTGGGGATGCGTAACCTGAGTGGCTTTGTTGGTGAAAGTTTTGGCAAAAATATCGTCCGATGCTCGAATGGAAAATTAGAATCCAATTTACACCAAGACGGCTATCCAGATTTGTTACTTGTTGACACACCTGAGAAAAAATCCTACTACAAATCCTTGTATACAGAAGTGAATGGAGTGAAACACCCAAACAGTAAGGCAAACTTTAGTCCGTATTGTTATGGAGGCATTGAGGTAAAGGCGACATGCGGCTCAGTTCCAATTGGATCGGTAACGCAGCCGAAGTTGGCTATGGGAGAGCAAAGAATAGATGTACTGACAGGTTTCGATTGGAAAGCGCATCACAGATCAACTAACCACCTCTTGGGCATATTGTGGGATTTTATTGAGGGAATGCCGCAAATTGCAGCTTGTTTTTACCAAGATGCGTTAACCATCAATGATTGGGGCAAACTTGTAAAGCCGCGCAATGGCGGTGGTAGAACGACAAGCGTGTCTACCATGACTCCAGCAGGAGTGAAAAAAATGTGCTCGAACTGGGCGGCAGTATTGGATGACGAAAAGTACATTCGCAAACTGTCTGCCTCTAAGTGGATTGGCCGCAATATCAAACCGTGAAGAGCATATCGTACAAACATACTCCTCGCATAGGGTGTTAGTCGCTGGAAATTGCTAAAAGGTGTTTAGCGATTTCGTCAATGACAAGAGGAGGTACACTCTCACCGATTGTATCTCGTATCAGGCCATCTGAAGCCATTTCGCCATTCAAAACAAAGGAATAAGGATATTTTGAAATAGTTTGAATAATGAGGCCTTCGTACAATGAAAGGACGCGGTTTTGTTCTGGGTGGAGTTTATTGTCGGAGCATGCATATTGAAAGTTTTGTGTTAGCGTGCTCGCCGGCTCATCCCAATTCATCCTTTTGTAAGCACTTGTGAAAGCTTTCATAATTCGCTTTTGCCCTGTAGCCTTATCGATTGTGTACGGCCTGGGTAGCAAGGACCCGCATTTTTCACAATACAGAGGAGTATCGATTTTTGCTTTATTGACTCCCAGTGAATCTTGCATTGTACCATGCATACGGTTGTGTGTATAACCACACTTCGGATTCACGCATTGGTTGTTGAGGGCTGTTTGTCCTTCTGGCGTGTTGGATACCCAAAACAGCTTCTTTTCATCCAAGAGAGGCACTTTGTGCAACGGGTTGCATGGGTCTATATTTTTTCCTCTTTCAGCACTTAAATGCGGCAAATTATAGATTACATCACGCAAAGTTTGCCATTGCTTGGTCAGCAGATTTCCCTCTTTGCCATAGCGTTTCTCAGGTAGTAGCGTTCCCTCTTTTTCCAGGATTGTTTTTGCCTTTTCGTCCCTTGTAAGAATTGTAATCAGCCTTTTCCTGTGTTGGGGTACGCCATAATCTGCGACATCGATTACTTCAGCTTTGCCTCGATAAGCATCATTCAACTCTCGAAAAACGTAATCGGGAATCTTGATAAGTTTCTCATTTCCATCTTGTATAAGAGTATTCAACATATTCGGGACATTTTCAAAAATGACCCATCTCGGATTTAGTGCCTTTACTATTTCAATTGCGGGAATAATCAATCTATTGCGCTCGTCAAATTGAGGTCTTATCCCTTTCTTGAAATTTCTGAGCATCGTTCCCATGCCGTTTGAGGACATGCCTTGGCATGGTGGTGTCGCTAAAATAACAAATGGCGGCTCTTTAAAGTTATTATTATAATATGTGATGATTTCATCCTTCAAATCCCATATATTACCGCAAAAACCCTTGGCTCTCTTGTTGTTGGAGATAAAAAGGCGCATGCGTTCTTCTAGCAATTCACATCCAATTACGGTTTCGATATTATTGGCAGACAATCCCAAATCTCCAATTCCCGAAGAACAAAACAAGCTAATAGCTGTACGGGAATTGGATGTTTGGTCGCTCTTGAATACAGGCATCGCCATTGGTTAGTTGCTCAGCTTGCGTGATATGAATTGTGTTGAAGTTTGGAGTTTGGTATAGGTGCTTTAAAAACCTGAGCCTATGTTTTATCTTTATTCTCCTCGCATGCGGTTTTTATTGGATGGCCTCCAGGGCCTGCTGCAGGTCCGCGATGATGTCCTCTGCGTCCTCGATACCCACGGAGAAGCGGATGAGGTCCGGCTTCACGCCGGCCTGGATAAGCTGCTCATCCGTCAGCTGGCGGTGGGTGTGGCTGGCGGGGTGGAGCACACAGGTGCGGGCATCCGCCACATGGGTGACGATGGCGGCGAGCTTGAGGCTGTCGATGAATTTGATGGCGCGCTCGCGGCCGCCCTTGATGCCGAAGGTGACCACGCCGCAGGAGCGTCCTCCATCAAACTGGCGCACGGCGAGACTGTGATAGGGGTTGGTGGGCAGGCCGGAGTAGTTGATCCAGGCCACGTCCTCCTGCTTCTCCAGGAATTCCGCCACCTTCTGGGCGTTCTCGCAGTGGCGGGGCACGCGCAGGTGCAGCGTCTCCAGCCCCAGGTTGAGCAGGTATGCGTTGAAGGGAGAGGGAATGGCACCCAGATCACGCATGAGCTGCACGGTGCACTTGGTGATGTACGCCCCCTCGCCGAAGGACTCCGTGTAAACGAGGCCGTGGTAGGAATCATCCGGCTGGGTGAGCCCGGGGAACTTGGTGGCCGCGCGCTTCCAGTCGAACTTGCCGCTGTCGATGATGGCACCGCCCACCTGCTGGGCGTGTCCGTCCATGTACTTGGAGGTGGAGTGCACCACAATATCCGCGCCGAGCTCAATGGGGCGGCAGTTGATGGGCGTGGCGAAGGTGTTGTCCACAATCAGGGGCACACCGTTGCGGTGGGCCAGGCGGGCCATCTTGTCGATATCGAGCACCTGGAGCGAGGGGTTGGAGATGGTCTCGCCGAAAAGGCACTTGGTGTTCGGGCGGAAGGCCTTCTGAATTTCCTCGGAGGAGGCGTTCTGGTCCACGAAGGTGACTTCGATGCCGAGCTTCTTCAAGGTGACGGCGAAGAGGTTGTAGGTGCCGCCGTAGATAGCGGAGCAGCAGACAATGTGACCGCCGGCCTCGCAGATGTTGAACACGGCGTAGAAGAGCGCGGACTGGCCGGACGAGGTGAGGATGCAGGCCACGCCGCCCTCAAGCTCGGCAATCTTCTTGGCCACGCATTCGTTGGTGGGGTTCTGCAGGCGCGAGTAGAAGAAACCGGACTCCTTGAGATCGAACAGGCGCGCCATTTGGTCGCTGGTCTCGTATCGAAAGGTGGTGGACTGGTAGATAGGCAGCACGCGGGGCTCACCCTTCTTGGGCTGCCAACCGCTCTGCACGCAAATGGTGGATTGTTTCATAATCTTGGTTTCTAGGTTGATTCAATGTTGTTCAGTGGGGATGGTTTCCTCATCGTCGTCGTCCTCCTCCGCCTCCAGGGCGCGGCGCATGCGGCGGGTGAGGAAGGGACGCACTACCAGGCCGTACAGCAGGTAGCAGAGGAAGATGATGGCCGGGGCAATCCACGGCAGCAGGACAAACGCGCACACGGCGGCCACGGCCAGCAGCATGGCGGTGATTGTGCCTCTCTTCTCAAAATTCACGTGCTTGAAGCTGGGGTAGATCACGCGGCTCATCATCAGCAGGGCCACCACGGCCATGATGACCGCCATGGTGATTTGCCAGCCGAGATGAATTTCCAGGTTGCGGTTGGTGGTGATATCAATCACCAGGTACATGGTGCTCACCACGGCGCCGGCGGCCATGGGAACGGGCAGGCCCACGAAATCCATGCTCTGGTTGGGCTTCTTTGGCGCGGCGGCCATGCAGTTGAAGCGTGCCAGGCGCAGCGCCGCGCACAGCAGGTACAACACCGCTATGGCGTCTCCCAGATGCGGTACGGGCAGGTTGAACAGCACCGCGCGTGCCAGCAGCATGGCCGGGGCGATGCCGAAGGACACCACGTCCGCTATCGAATCGAACTCGCGCCCGAAGGGGCCGTCGCACTTGCACATGCGCGCCACGCGGCCGTCGAGCAGATCGAAGATGCAGGCGGCGAAGATGAAGTATGTGGCCTGCTGGTAGTACATGAAGGCTTCCTCCGTGCCGTCCGGGCATTTCATGCCCTTGAAGATGGTGAGGATGGAGAAGAAGCCGCACAGCAGATTGCCGGCTGTCAGCATGTTGGGCAGCACGGGAATCTTGGGTTCGTCCGGGTATACGGGAGGATTCGGTGACATGATGGTGTATGGGGGTTAGGTGTTGTTGTATCAGCGTTGTTCCAGGGTTGTCCGGGCCTTGCCCAGCAACTCTTCCATGGCGGCACGGTTTTTGCCGGAGCCGCGGGCCATATCCGCCTTGCCGCCGCCCTTGCCGCCCACGATGGGGGCGAGGTCGCGGATGAGGTCGCCCGCCTTCAGGCCGGCGGCCTGGGCCTCTGCGCCGCAGTAGGCGCCGAGGGAGAGGGATGCGCCGTCATCCACGATGAGGAAGGCGGCGGCTTCATAGTGGCGCTTGCGCAGCCCGTTGAAAAGCTCGGTGAGCAGCTCGTTGCCGCCCTCGGCGCACACCACCGCGTTGCCTCCGGTCAATTTCTCCGCCAAGATGGCGTCTGCCATGCCGGCAGCGGCGGCGGCGCTGGCCTTCTTCATGCGCTTGTCCGCCTCCAGGGCGGCTTCTTTCACGGATTCGCAGTAGGCCAGGTAGGCATCCAGCGCGGCGGTCAGGGCAGCGTAGCCGCGGGCATTCGCCACGGCATCCGCCTGCTTCTCATCGGCGGGAACGGCAACCGTTTCCTGCCCCAGCGCCGCCAGCTTCTCGTTGGCGGTGGTGAGCTTGGCGAGGAAGTCCGCTGTCTCCTGCGCGTGGTTCTGCACCACGGATTCGGCATAGCGGTAGGCTGCCGCACCGCAGGCTGCCTCGATACGGCGCACACCGCTGGCGATGGCGCCCTCGCTCATAATCTTGACGGCAGAACCGATATCTCCCGTGTGGGCCACGTGCGTGCCGCCGCAAAGCTCCATGGACACGCCGTCGAACTTGCCGGGCTCACCGCCCATCTGCACCAGGCGCACCACATCACCGTACTTGTCGCCGAAGAACTGGCAGACTTCCTTGTGCTGCTTGATTTCGCTCATGGGATACTCCTTGCAGACCACGGGCAGGTCCGCTTCAACCCACTGGTTCACCAGTTCCTCCACGCGGCGCAGGTCTGCCTTGGAGATGGCACCGCTGTTGAAGTCGAAGCGCAGACGCTCGGGTTCCACCAGGGAACCCTGCTGGGCGATGTCGCTGCTCACCAGCTCGCGCAGTGCCTTGTGCAGCAAGTGCGTGGCGGAGTGGTGGGCCTGCAGGGCGTAGCGGCGAATGGTGTCCAGCATAAGTACCACCTTGTCACCCACGGCGGGCGTGATGCCGTCCGCAGCGGAGATAAGGTGCGCGCGGGCCTTGCCCATCTGCTGCACGCCAATGACCTCTGCCACGCTGCCGTTCAGCTCCAGCGTGCCGCCGTCGCTCACCTGACCGCCCATCTCGGCGTAGAAGGGGGTCTTATCCGTGATGACGAAGAGCGTGCCGTCGCTCTCGTGCACCTCCGTCACCGTGGCCTCGCAGGTCATCTCGGTATAGCCCACGAACTCGGTCTCGCAATCGGTCTTGATGTCCAGGGCACGCACCACCTGCTTTTTCCGGGCGGCCTTGGCGCGCTTGCGCTGCTCTTCCATGAGCTCATCGAAGCGGGCGGTATCGATTTCCAACCCGCGCTCGCGCGCCATGAGGGCCGTCAGGTCGATGGGGAAGCCGTAGGTGTCATACAGCTTGAAGGCGAACTCCCCGCTCACCTTGCCTGCGGCGGCCACCTCCTTGTCGAAGAGCTCCAGGCCGCGGTCCAGCGTCTCGTTGAAGCTGGTTTCCTCGCGCAGCAGGGTCTCCTTGATGGTGTCGCGGCGGGCCTCCAGCTCCGGGAACACCCCGCCCATTTCCGCCACCAGGGTATCCACGATGTCGGAGAGGAAGGGTTTCTCCAGCCCCAGGGTGCGGCCGTAGCGCACGGCGCGGCGCAGGATGCGGCGCAGCACATAGTTGCGGCCGCCGTTGCCGGGCAGGATACCGTCTGCAATGGAGAAGGAAAGCGTGCGGATATGGTCTGCAATCACGCGGAAGGCAATGCTCTCCTTGAGCACGGCGGCCTGCTCCGGGGTGGCGTCTGCGGGGTAGATGTCCACATACTTGCGGGCGGAGATTTGCTCAATCTTGTTGAAGATGGGGCGGAAGACATCCGTGCTGTAGTTGGAGACGCGGCGGGAGGTGAAATCCGTGAAGCCGTTGGTGCACTGGATCATGGCGCAGGCGCGTTCAAAGCCCATGCCGGTGTCCACATGGCAGGCGGGCAGCGGGCGGAAGGTGCCGTCCGCTTCCGCGTTGTACTGCATGAACACCAGGTTCCAGATTTCGATGCACTTGTCGCTGTCCTTGTTCACGAGCTTGCCCTGCGTATCACCCTCCGGGGTCAGGTCCACATGCAGCTCCGAGCAGGGGCCGCAGGGGCCGGTCTCGCCCATCATCCAGAAATTGTCGTGCATGTTGCCGTTCACCACATGCACCTTGGGGTCCATGCCCTTGCTCTCAAAGAGGGCGGCCCAGGCATCATAGGCTTCCTGGTCGAACTCGCCGGGGTTGCCGGCTGCCTTGTCCGGGCAGTACACGGTGGCGTACAGACGCTCCACGGGGAAGCCCCAGCGCTCCACGATGAGCTCCCAGGCCCAGGCAATGGCCTCTTTCTTGAAATAGTCGCCGAAGGACCAGTTGCCCAGCATCTCGAAGAAGGTGTGGTGGTAGGAGTCCTGGCCCACATCCTCCAAATCGTTGTGCTTGCCGCCGGCGCGGATGCACTTCTGCGTGTCGGATGCGCGGCCGGGCTTGTAGGGGGCGGCCAGCTCACCCAGGAAATAGGGCACAAACTGGTTCATGCCGGCGTTCGTGAACAACAGGCCCGGGCTCTGCGGCATCAGGGAGGCGGAAGGCACGATGGTGTGCTGCTTCTCTCTGAAGAAATCAAGGAAACTCTGGCGGATTTGCGCGGCGGTCATCATAACTGTCGGATAAACGTAAAAAAGTTCGCGGAAAAGGATACACCTCCCGCGCGCGCATGTAAAGGGCAAATCTTCACGCGCGGTTTGGCTTGATGAACGGGGTGCGCTGTGGTACAAGGGGGGCATGAAGTTCTTTGTGGTGGCAGGAGAGAAGAGCGGCGACAAACAGGGTGCCCTGCTTGTGCGGGAGCTGCTGGCCCGCTGCCCGGGGCTGGAAATCGAGGGCCTGGGCGGGCGGCAGATGCATGAGCTGGTACCGGGGATCGAGGATTGGGCGGATGCCGCCGGCGTCATCGGCTTTGTGGATGTGATGCGGCATATCCGCTTCTTTGCGCGGCGCTTGAAGGAAATGACGCAGCGTATTGCGGAAGCGCAGCCGGACTGCCTGCTGCTCATCGACTACCCCGGTTTCAACCAGCGGCTGGCGGAGCGGGTTCGCAAGGTTTCCCCGAACACGAAGATTGCATATTTTATAGCGCCCATGGTGTGGGCGTGGCACCGCGGGCGCATCCCCAAGCTGGCGCGCACGCTGGATTTGATGCTCTGCACCTTCCCGTTTGAAAAGCCGCTGTTCGAGGCGGCGGGGCTGCGCACGGAGTTCGTGGGGCACCCGCTGGTGGAGGATATCCTGGCCAAGCGCAACCCGAACGTGCGGGAGAAGAACCTCATCGGCCTCTTCCCCGGCAGCCGGCGCAGGGAGATTGAACGCCACTTCCCCATCTTCCTCAAGGTGGTGGGAGAGGCCCACACCCTGCACCCGGAGTGGCGCTTCATGACCTCCGCCAGCAACGAGCAGCTCGCAGATACCATGCGCCGCATGGCAGACCGCGCCGGCGTGCCGCAGAGCGCCGTCAACATCACCCCCGGCCTCTACCACGACCTCATGGACCGCGCGGAGGCCGCGCTGGTGACCTCCGGCACCGCCACCATGGAAGCCGCGCTGCACGAGCTTCCCTTTGCGCTGGTGTACAAGGTGGCGCCGCTCACCTATTTTCTGGGGCGCATGCTGGTGGATATCCAGTGGATCGGCATGGTGAACATCCTGGCCAACCGCACCGTCACCACAGAGCTGATACAAGGAGATTTCACCCCGGAAAACTGCGTGATGGAGCTGGAGAAACTGCTGGATTCCACCTACCGCGTACATGTGCTGGAGGATATGCGCGATTCCATCTCCACCCTGGGCCACGGCGGTGCCGCCGCCAAGGCCGCAGACGCCATCCTGAGCCTGTTCTGAGGCCGCCCGCCGCAGAATCGCGTGGTGCTCAAAACATCTGCGGCGGATTTTCCTTGCCACGGAGGTGAGGGATGGGGTATGCTGGAGCCATGAAGGCAGTTCTCTTATTCCCCGGACAAGGTGCCCAGAAGGTGGGCATGGGCATGGATGTATACGCCGCCTACCCGGAGGCGCGCGCGCTTATGGATGCGGCGGATGCCGCGCTGGGGCGCAAGCTCACGGAGGTGATGTTCAACGGCCCTGATGCCGAGCTCACGCGCACGTCCAACTGCCAGCCCGCGCTGTATGTGCACGGCCTGGCGCTGTGGAGCGTGCTCCAAAAGCGCGTGCAGGTGGAGCCCGTGGCGGCCGCCGGCCTTTCCCTGGGCGAGTTCACCGCGCACGCCGCAGCCGGAACCTTCGCCATGGAAGACGGCCTGCGCCTGGTGGAGAAGCGCGGCGCGTTCATGGAGGATGCCTGCGCCGCCGCCCCCGGCAGCATGGCCGCACTCATTGCCGGCACGCCGGAAGCAGCCGTGGCCCTGGCGCAGGAGTGTGATGTGGATGTGGCCAACTTCAACTGCCCCGGCCAGATTGTGCTTTCCGGCTCCGTGGAGGGCATCGACAAAGCGGTGGAGGGGGCCAAGGCCGCCGGATTCAAGCGCGGGCTCAAGCTCAACGTGGCGGGGGCCTACCACAGCCGCTACATGAAGCCTGCGCAGACCGCGCTCCTTCCGGAGCTGCAGGCCACACCCATGCAGGCCCCGGCCTTCCCCGTGTACTGCAATTTCGGCGGCCGCCCCGTGGAAGGGCCGGAGGACGTGCGCGCCATGCTCGGCGAACAGGTGTGCGGCTCCGTGCGCTGGCAAGCCTGCATGGAGGATTTGGTGGCCAAGGGCGAACGCCTCTTCATTGAGATGGGACCCGGCAACACCCTGGCCGGCATGATGGCGCGCATCTGCGCAGACGCGCGCGTGATTTCCATTCAGGATGCCGCCACGCTGGAAGCGGCGGTGGCGGAATTGCAAGGGTGATGCGCCGCGTGCTGCCAGTGCTGTTCCTCCTTTCCCTGTGCGCGTGCGAGAGCGTGCGCACGGTGTATGATGCCAACGGCAACGTGGTGGAGGAAAAGACCCCCGGCCGCGAATCCGACCTCTATTCCCACTTTGAAAAACAGTTCGGCGAATCCTTCAGCGAGAAGAAGGGAGACTCCGGCGTGCCCCAATCCATCTCCAGCCGCGTGAGCTCCTTCCAGAAAGATATCGACGAAGCGCGCAGCAGCGGCTCCGACAAGGAATTCGCCACCAAGAGCTTCAGCGGCTCCAAGAGCTACGATGCCATCTCCAACAAATTCGCCGATGCCGGCAAGAGCTTCAGCGGCTCCAACCGCGAATTCGGCCGCAAGGAGAGCGCCATGGCCTCCACCGACATGCGGCCCGACTTCATGAACGAGAGCCACGGCATCAGCCATTCCTCACGCTTCAACGATGATTCCAAGCGCAGCGGTTCAGAGGGACGCGCCTCCTCCCGGGGTGATTTGCGCTACGCCACCACCAGCAGCAGATACAACAACGCCGGGCCGGACGGTTACCTGGAATCCCGCCGCGGCAACACGCCCGAGCCGGAAATCATCCACTACCGCGACTACCAGGAGAAGACCATTAACGAAACCAAGGGTTTCATTCACAGAAACAGGGACAATCAGTGAAACAGGGCCCCTGTATTGCAATCCTCACAACACCCAATCCACCTCCACCTTCACGGGCTCGCCGTTCTTGTCCTCATAGAGCACATAGCCGTTGGTGGCGCCGAACTTGTACACCTCCATGGTGACCTTCACATCAAAGCAGCAGTACTTGGCGATATCCAGCAGCTTTTGGGGGTCGCTATCCTTCTCGTACTCCGCCCACCACTTGAGGGCATCCGTACCCTCTGCGGTCTTGGAGTTGCCGCCCAGGGTGGGCTTGGCCACGGAATCCAGCTTGAGGCGGTGGCCGATTTTCTCCGTAAGATAGGTGCAGATGTCACAGTTGCGCGTGTGGTCGGCAATCGTCCAGAAGGAGTGGGGCTGCAGCACGCCGTAGTCGAACCCGATGTGGTTGTAGCCCACCACCAGGTCTGCCTGGCAGAGCTCCTCTATCAACTGCGCGGCCTGGTCCTCCGTGTAGATGTGGTAGGCGTTGTCACGCGTGGAGAAGGTGACCGCCACGGAGATACCCATCTTCTCCGTTTCATGCCAGCCGCCCACCTGCGCGGCGGAGCGGCGCGTTTCCAAATCAAAATAGACGATGTTTTTCATAGCGTATCCGGCGGGAGTGTGCGGCGCAGCCCTTCATAGAGCATGATGGCCACGGAGGTGGAGAGGTTCAGCGAACGCGCGTGCTCCCCGGGCATGGGGATGCGCAGGGCGGTGTCCGGGTGCTCTGTAATCCAGCTTTCCGGCAGGCCCTTGGATTCCGGGCCGAACACCAGGTAGTCTCCGTCCTGCAGGGGAAGCGCGGTATCCCAAATGCTGCGCGTGGCCTTGGTGGAAAGGTACCAGAAGTGCGAGCCGGGCGCGGCGGATTGCTCCAGCGCCTCCAGGCTGTCCCAGAGCTTCAGGTCCACATGCTTCCAGTAGTCCAGCCCGGTTCGGCGCAGGTGCTTCTCATCCAGGCTGAAGCCCAGCGGGGTGATGAGGTGCAGGCGGGATTCCGTGGCCACGGCCAGACGCCCGGCGGCTCCGGTGTTGTGCGGGATTTCCGGGTGGAAGAGGACAATGTTGAACATGGCTCCACAGCGTGTGCCCGCTTACTTGGCTCCCTTGCCCAGCAGCACGGCAGGTATGGTGCGCAGGATAAGCTTGATATCCGTCCACAGGCTCCAGTTGTCGATGTACTTGAGGTCCTTGGTAATCATGTTCGCGTAGCTCTCCTCGCTGTCGCTGCGGTCCTCAATCTGCCAGTAGCAGGTGAGCCCCGGCTTCACGCTCAGACGGCGGCGGTGCGCCAGGTCCGGGAACTCCTCCGTCTCATACGTCGGCAGCGGGCGCGGGCCCACAATGCTCATATCGCCGCACAGCACGTTGATGAGCTGCGGCAGCTCGTCTATGGACGTCTTGCGGATGAAGTGGCCGAAGGGGAAGATGCGCGGGTCGTTCGTAAGCTTGAAGATGGGGCCGTCCATCTCATTGCCGTACTTGGCCTTGATTTCATTCAGGCGCTTGTCCGCATCACTGTACATGGAGCGGAACTTCCACATGCCGAAAGGCTTTCCGTACAGGCCGGAGCGCTGCTGGCGGTAGAAGATTTTGCCGGCGGGGTCGCTGATTTTGATGCCGATGGCCGCCACCAGCCACAGCGGGGAGCTGCAGATGATGCCGACCAGGGCGGCCAAGCGGCCGAAAATGCCCTTCAGCACGCGCGGGAAGGAGTATTCCGGCGTGAAGCTCAGGGAGAGGATGTTCGCCTTGCCATCCACGTTGTGCACCTCCACGCGCATGTGGGAGCTGGCTTCCTGGGCGCGGGCAATGTAGATATCCAGCCCCATGGATTCCGCCAGGTGGATGGCCGCGGCGTTCTCTCCGTATGAGGAGAGGCCGCCCAGCACAAAGAGGTGTGCCACATTGTTCTCCACCATGAGATTGGCCAGCTCCTGCTCCGTGTATTGGCCGGTGATCGCCTTGCCCACCACGTTGAAATTGGAACGCCAGTACGCGGGCAGCCTGTTCCAACCGGCCTCGATGTTCTCCGCCGTGCCGGCCAGGATGATTTGACGCAGCTTGTCCTTGTCGCGGAAGACGTGGCGGGTCCACTGGCGGGAAAGGTAGTAGCGCAGGAAAAGCAGCAGCGGCACGCCCACCATGTTCACGAAGATGACGTGGTTGTAGAAGACACTGTGCCTCTCGCCCAGGCTCAGGTAGATGGCGATGGCGCACAGGTAGTACATGGCGAAGGTGAGCAGCTGGCTCACGGCGGTGCCCACGCGCTGCAGGTTCTGCCTCCGGTAGAAGCCAACGAAGTTCAACACGAACGGCACCGCAATGACCGCGGTCCACGCTATCACGGTGATGACCTCGAAGATGTTGAAATCTGTGCCGGCTTCCCAACCCATCATGGGCGCCACCCAGTTGGTGACAAGGGGGGAATAGTATGCAAAGAGGATGACGAGGACCAGGTCGACGAACGGACAAAGCTTGGCAAACAGGTTCTTGCTGGCGGGATACATAAAGTGTGTCTGCGTAAAAAGGGGTTATGATTCCGAGACGATTTCGCGGATGCGGGCGCGGTCGAAATCTGCGGGAGAGATGGTCACGCGCACGCGGTCCCCGGGGCGGATGAGTTGCAGCAGGGGCTCCTCTTTCCGCTGCACGAACGCCACCGTGGGCTTGCCGTTCGGCAGCTCCGCATGGTAGGCCGTGGGCGCAAAGCGCTCGCGGATGGTGCAGATGCAGTCGATGAACTCGGATGGATAGGCGCTGCCCATGGAATCGGTTTAGAAGAAGGTGTTCAAGCCCTTGTTGATGAGGTCGCCCGCAGTGTCGCCTGCTTTCTTGATGACATCGCCTCCGGGCATGTCGTTTACATCCGGTATGGAAGGAACGGCAGATTTTTTCTCCAGGCGGTCCGGCGCGGGGAAAGGCGTTTCCTCCGTCTCTTCCTCCGGCTCCTCCGCATCATCCGCGCTGCCGCCGGTCAGGCGGTTCAGGAAATCGCGCGTGGTGTCGCCCGCCTTTTTGAGCAGGGCCTTGGGCAGGTTGTCTCCCAGCAGGGTGCTCAGGCGCACGCTGAAGTCCTCCTTCGGGTTGTCCGTGGTGCCGCTCAGGTTGATGGTGACCCACGCGTAGCCGGGATCCCCGGTGGCGTTGAACAGGTCGTCCATAAGCCCGGCCTCCACACCCAGCGGTATCTTGGCCACCATCTCCAGCGGAATGCCCACGTTCAGCGTGCCGCGCAATGCGGAATCACTGCCGATGACCACATGCCCGCGGATGAGCAGGCGGCCCTCTGCGGCACGCACGTCGATGTTGTCGAACCGCCAGGCATCCGTGATGTGGTGCTCCGGCTCATCGTAGGGATAGGAGATGTGGCAGCCGGCCTGCTCCAGCGGCAGGCGGCGGTACGGCTTGGTGTTGCCGATGGTGATTTCAGAGAGGATGGGCAGTGCTTCCAGCACGCCCTCACGCAGCGTCAGGTTGCCCTCGGAAAGCTCAATGCCATCCGCATCTCCGCTCATCACCAGCTTGCCGAACAGCTGACCCGTCAAGTGCTTCTTCCAGTCCTCCTTCAGAATGCGGGCCACATCCGCCTTGTTCACCTGCATCTCCGCGTTCCAGGTCCGCTTCTCCAGCCCGTAGTGCGCCTTGAAGCCCATCTCTCCGGGGGAAAGCATCAGCCGGCACTCCGTCAAATCGATGTTGCGCGTGTCCGCATGCAGCTGCATGCTCTTCACGCTGCAATCCTTCAGGAAAGAGAGGGAGGTGTGCATGCGCCCGTTCAGGCATTCCACCTGCCACGCATCATTCTGCGTGCGGCTCGCGGGACGCGCGGAAAGGCGCCCACCCTTGTAGGAAAACTCGCTGCCCTTCAGGCGCAGCGTGGCGGTGGCGTCCTTGCACTCCACGCGGTCCACCTGCACCTTTTGCGGGGAAATGGCCGCAATCAAACCGTTCTTTTCGCGCGGCGGGCGCTCCGTGAAACCCTGCGCCTCCGGGTCCACCACCACTGCGGCGTTGTCCACCGTCAGCCGGCTCACGCGCAGCACGCGGTTCAGCAGGGCTGCGCGCTCCAGCGTGGCCTCCATGCGCCCCAGGGATACGCTCTGCACTCCCTTCATGTTGGAAACCTGCAGGCCGCGTTCCGTCACACGCTGGCCATCGATATCCAGGTTGTCGTCCATCGTGATATCCTGCGCGCTCAGCGCCACCGCCGTATCATAGCACAAGTTGTCTCGGAACTCCCGCCCCTGAAGGTAGGACAAAATGGAAAAATACAAAATCATCACCAGCAGCAGCAAGCCGCCCACCGCTGCCAAGGTGTACACCAAGGGACGCGGCATTTTTCCCTTGCCGCCCTGTTTCTCTCTCGAGGGAGCAGATATCCCCCGTCTGCGTCTGCGTGCCATGCGCGCGTATTGTAATCTCTCCACCCTGTATTGGCAAGACATTATCTCTTTGACTGCTGTCATCACACGGCAGCCACATCCGCGCGCTGCCAGAACATTTCTTGAACAATGCGCCGGATTTTGGTATCATTACCGCAACCATTAATCAACCATGGACCAAGAAGTACCCAGCGAACGCTCCAGAACAACTGCCTTCATCCTGTCCCTGCTCATCATCATCGCATTCGGCGGGGTGCACCGCATCTACGCCGGCAAGGTGTGGACGGGCATCCTGCAATTCCTGACAGGCGGCGGATTCATCATCTGGCAGGTGATAGACATCATCATGCTGCTCTGCGGCTCCTTCCGCGACAAGGAGGACCGCGTCATCTGAGCCCCGGCACCGCCGGCGCACCCGAGAGGCAAACACGTGCCCATGTGCCGGCGTACATGGCGCCGGGTGTCCGTTTGAGTTTCGTCCGGATAAAGTCCGCTGAAACGCAAATTTGCAAATAGTAAATCCGGAAGTGTTGCCAAGCGGGCGGGAATCTGCTACAATGCCGCCCGCAGAAGATTGCACCGTATGGCTTTCTCCTTTTTCAACAAGTTGCGCAACAAGAAAGAGCACCTGAAACTCATTCAGCAGGAGCTGGACAAGGTGCGCGCCGTCATTGCGCAGCAAATCGAGCCCTTCGGCCCGCACGTGCGCCCGTACATGGACCGCGTGTGCCGCGGCCGCGGCAAGCTCATCCGCCCCGGCCTGGTGCTGCCCACCGCCGCCGCAACAGGCGGTATCACGGAGCGCCACATCACCTATGCCGCCCTGCTGGAGATGCTGCACATGGCTTCCTTGGTACATGACGACGTGCTGGACAAGGCGGAAACGCGGCGGGACGAGCCGACGGCGAACGCGCTGTGGGGAAACGAGCTTGCGGTGCTGCTGGGAGACACGCTTTTGGCGCAAGCCATGGTGATGGGTTCAGATTTGGGCGGTCCGCGCTTCATCCGCCGCATGGCGCTCGCCACGCGTGAGCTCTGCGAGGGCGAGGTGGAGCAATCCACCCGCCTGTGGGATGCGGATATGAGCCGTGCGGACTACTACGAGCTCATCCGCAAGAAGACCGCCACCCTCTTTGCCCTGGCCATGAGCGGCTCCGCCATGCTCCAGGAGATGGATGACGAAACCGTGGACCACCTGGAGCGCATGGGCACCCTGCTCGGCATCGCCTACCAAATTTACGACGACTGCCTGGACCTCACCGGGAACGAGGAGGACGCCGGCAAGACCCTGGGCACGGATGCCGCCAAGGGCAAGCTCACCCTGCCCTTCTACTTCCTCATGGAATCCTCCTCGGAAGACGTGGCCGCCTATGTGCGCGGCTGCGTGGAGCGCAAGGAGCCCATCGATTTCTCCAAGCTGCGCGGCACGGACGCCTTCCACGAGGCTATCCGCCTCTCCGCAGACGAAGGCCTGACGCGCACCGCAGAGGCGCGAGAGGTGCTCTGGATGCTCCCGGAAAGCCCCGCACGCGAGGCGCTCGCGGAGATGACCTACCGCCTGGACGAGCTGCTGGAGGACTGCTGCAACTGATTTTTCCCACCCCGCGCCACCGCACACCCCGGCATGATTCAGGAGCTGGACATCCACCTGCCGCTGGCCGCCGCCCTGCGTGAGGAAGCACGCCGCAAGGCCGTGGCGCAAACCCTGCAAATCTCCCCCAGGCGCGTGCTCGGCATGCGGCTGGTCAAAGAGAGCATAGATGCCCGCCGCCGCCCCGTATGCAAACAGCTGCGCCTGCTGGTGGGCATAGACGAGCCCCTGCCCCCCTATGAGCCGCCGCAGCGCCACTACGCCCCCGCAGCGGCGGATGCGCCCCGCGTGGTCATTGTAGGCAGCGGCCCCGGCGGGCTCTTTGCCGCCCTGCGCTGCCTGGAGCTCGGCCTGAAACCCGTCATCCTGGAGCGCGGCAAGGATGTCTCCGCCCGCCGGTTCGACCTGCAGCCCATCAACTGCCGCGGCTATGTGGTGGAAGATTCCAACTACTGTTTCGGGGAAGGCGGTGCCGGCACCTTCTCCGATGGCAAACTCTTCACCCGCGCCACCAAGCGCGGCCCCGTCATGGAGGTGTACGAAACCTTCGTGGCGCACGGAGCCGCACCGGAAATCCTCACGGACGCCCATCCGCACATCGGCTCCAACAGGCTCCCCAACATCATCAAGGCCATGCGCGCATCCATCCTGGAAGCCGGGGGCGAGGTGCACTTCCAATCCCGCGTGGCGGGCCTGCTCAAATCCGCAGACGGCAGCCGCGTGCGCGGCGTGCGCACCGCAGACGGACGGGAGGTGGCGGGAGACGCCGTGATCCTGGCCACCGGGCACAGCGCGCGGGATGTCTACCGCATGCTGCAGGCGGAGGGCGTGCGCCTGGAGCGCAAACCCTTTGCCGTGGGCGTGCGCATTGAGCACCCGCAGGCGCTCGTGGACGCCGCCCAGTACCACCTGCGCCCCGGCCAGCCCCGCCCGGATGCCCTGCCGGCCGCCAGCTACACCCTGGCCACCAAGATACGCGACCGCGGCGTACACTCCTTCTGCATGTGCCCCGGCGGCTTCATTGTGCCAGCCGCCACGGAGAACGACGAGGTGGTGGTGAACGGCATGTCCCTCTCCCGCCGCAACTCCCCCTTCGCCAACTCCGGGTTCGTGGTCACCGTGGAGCCGGAGGACACGGATGCCTATCTGGCGGAGTACGGCGCGCTCTCCGGCATTGCCTTCCAGAAAGCGCTGGAAACCGCCACCTCACGCGCCGGCGGCGGTATGATGAAGGCCCCCGCCCAGCGCGTGGTGGATTTCCTGAAGCACCGCGTCTCGCAAACCCTCCCAGCCACCAGCTACCACCCCGGCATCTCCCCCTGGGACCTGCACGAGCTCCTGCCGCAGAGCGTCTCCACACGCATGCTGGAGGGGCTGCAGCTCTTCAACCGCAAGCTCCGCGGCTTTGCGGGAGAGGATGCCCTGCTCATCGGCTGTGAGACGCGGACCAGCTCCCCCGTGCGTATCCCGCGCCATGCAGAAACCCTGCAGAGCCCGGATTTGGCAGGGCTTTTCCCCTGCGGGGAAGGCGCAGGGTTCGCCGGCGGCATCGTCTCCGCCGCGCTGGACGGCCGCCGCTGTGCAGAGGCCGCCGCCGCCCTCCTGCACGCACTAAAATGCGGAAATTGAAAAAAGAGCAGAAAAATCTCTTGACAACCCGGTACTCCATGCGTATACTTCGCCCCGTTCCAACCTGCACAGGGCTATGGTGTAATTGGCAACACATCGGTTTCTGGCACCGCTATTCGGGGTTCGAGTCCCTGTAGCCCTAGCGAGACTAGCTGTCTCAAGCATCTCAAAGCCGCCTGGTTCTCCTAGAGCCGGGCGGCTTCGCATTTGACAGGTGTCCTGACATTCTCTACCATGAGGGTACAGTTTAGGGGTACATGTGTACAGTGTACAGGTGTACATCCGCAATCGCAGACGCCATGGGCGTTGCGGGCGATAACGTAAACCAAAGTTAAATAAAATGACAAGAGATACACAACAAGTCAGAGTGTACAGGTCTCGGAGGGTTGCCGGAGACCTAATGTACGGAATATCAGCAGGCAACGATTCAACAAACCGTCGGATATCAGTCCGCAGGGGTGTACACTTTAAGGGTACACTGTACACTGTACATGTATCGAGATATACATGCATGGCCTGAAGGAGATATCGGCAACAACCCTATCGAATATCCAAAAGTTATGGCATGGATAACTCCAAGAGGTAAGGTGTATGAGGCCCGGTGGACCTCCAACGGGAAGCAGTACAGGAAATCGACCGGTATCAAGGTGGCGGGGGCTCCGGGCTACTCTGCGGCCAAAGCAAAAATCCTGGCACAGCAGGCTGCTGATTCAATGGAGCTGGTGACATCGCGGACATCCCCGGTTAACAAGGTAATTGATGCTGTACGGGCGGTGGCAGAAGCCGAGGGGGTAGCGGGCAACATACCTACGGTGCGAGAGTACATGGCAACCATCCGCGAGATGAAGGCGGACCGATCCCAGAAAAACAGGGAGCGTGCGCATACGCTGTTCCTGGAGTTTTTGGGAAGCGATGCTGATGTACGCATCGACCTCATCACCCCCCAGCGATGCCGCGAGTTCATTCGCTGGGCAGCTCGGCACGGCAGAGTGGGCGTTGGCACAGTGATGGGATACAAGAACATCATCTCTGCCGTGTTCAATCATGCAGTGGAGGTGGACGACATCCTCATGAAGAACCCCATGAGGAAGGTGAACGTCAGGGAGGAGTACACGGGTGTTGCAGGGCCGCAAAATGCTCGTCCCATGAAGCGCGTGCCCTTCACCCCGGAGGAGCTCCACAAACTCATTCACGGGGCTCCAGCACCATGGTGCGATATGGTGGCTGTATCCTGGTATTGTCTCGGATTGCGCCTGTCAGATGTGTGCCGTATGAGATGGGATTCCATCGACTTCAACACAGGAATCATCGACCTGTCAGAGGTCAAGACGACCAAGCGGCGCGTAATCACCATGTGCGCCCCCCTACGAGCATTACTGGAGAAGATCCGGGCCGCACAGGTGGCAGGAGGTGAGGAAAGTGAAGCGCATGTGTTCCCCGGGATGGCGGCACAGTATGAAATCAACCAGAGTGCGACCATATCCACGCGTTTCACTTCCATCCTACGGGCCATGGGCATCGTGAACGACACCCTCGCGCAAAGCAAGGATGGTGAAAAGCACCGCATGAGCCCCAAGAGCTTCCATAGCATCAGACACACAGCCGTATCCGTCCTGCGCAGCAATCCCGCCTTTACACCGGACATGGTGAGAGATGCCGTTGGGCACAGCTCGGAAGCTGTGGAGCAAGGTTACTACACTGCCACCATGGCACAGCGGGCAAAGCTTGCTGAAGCCCTGGTGCAAGCCGTGGAGCAGGCTCATGCGCCGGGAACTGGTATGCCACCGTACCCAGCGAGCGCGTAACATCACTGGCACGGGCAAATCGCAACGAGAGCGCGGCATGGGGTCACGGAACTCCATGCCGCATTCATATCTCGACGCGCTAACGCCATCCCTGCACAGTGAACATCAACCCCGGTTAATCCTATCCTGCTGCTCTTCCTTGTCAAGATGGCACAGCCACCAGGCAGTCCTCATCTCACAGAAAGATGTTTGGAATCCCGTACTGTGCCTCAAGCATGGCATCCCGTTCATCATGAGAAGGACCCGCATTCCAAGGACAGCTTCGAGGTCGTCCTCAAGCTTGCCAATACGGACCGGGCGTGTGCATCGCTCCTGCTGCACCAGATGGTGCTTGCCAGAACCGCCCCAGCAGGGTCTCCGATACCTGAGATCCAGATGGGGTGGTCTCCGGGCGAGGTGGATGACTACCTGCTCAGGAACCACCCTGAGAAACGGGCCACTGTGAGGAGGCTGATTGAACTGGAGAAGGAGAAACGGTCGTAGAATTGATTCTTTGGGGTCTAGGAGGCGCTTGGAGGTCGGGTCCGGTACATCTTTGCCGGATCGGATCCCAAAGGCCCTCTTAGACCCCTTCCAGTCGTTTTTACCTACCATACCCTTTCCTTTGAAGAAAAATCGCGTCGCGCAGTTGCGCTCCGGTCGCCCGGAGCGCACTTCGCGCGCGCGCAAAAACATTCAGATTGTGTCTCCGATAGGAGACTAATTTAGACAATACATAAGTATTGGATAAATTACTACTTATATATGTTGGAAAAATTCTTTACTCGGTGAAACGGAATAAAATTCCTTTACACCCCACCCATTCAGCCCTACTGCCATGCGGCTTCCCGGATTTTGCGAAAAAATTTTTCCTTGCTACATCATTGTTCCCGGACTTTTTTGCAAACGGATATAGATGGCTCTAGGGATTCTCCAAAATGAAAGCCGGGGAACACTGATGGCACTAGGCCTCCAGGTTTTTTAGAAAATGTGCAACTTGCATCTTCACACCCCTCAGCCTGCTACCGTACCCGCACCTGCATCCGTTCTCCCGGTCTATGTCTGCCAGGAGCCCAACTCCATTCGCTCTACAGCATTGGTTTTCTGCCATTCCGTAGTTGCCCCCTGCGGTCTCATCAACCAGTCTGTCCATGCCGGGTCCTGTGACGCCAGCATCTCCCCCGTCACACTCCCTGCAACACCGTTGCCCTGTCAGGTGGGAAGGGGGTGTCCAGCGCGGGCGGGAAGGCGTCCCACAGGGGCAGCACAGGGGCAAATCAGTGTGGTGGTGGAAACGCACTCTGTTTCTCACCATGCTGGCTGCCACCCTGCTGGGTGGACAGGTGTTCGCAGCGGACTACATTCCCACCACGGTGGAAGGCGCCGTGCTGATAGCCGGCAACTACTACGGCGATAAGAACACCGTCGGCGATGCAAGCGACGGCGATGCCATCGTTTCCCAACCCGAAACAGGCGGCGGAGATAAGAGCAACACTAATGTGTACGGCGGCTATGCACTCACAGCCGCCACCAACAACAAAATCACTATGACTGGAGGTCAAGTGTCCATGCTGTGCGGCGGATACGGAAGTACGACTGCCTCCGGGAACACCGTCATCATGACCGGCGGCAAAGCTAGCGGCCTGTTTGGCGGCTACACCCAAACTGGTATGAACGCTGAAAACAACGTTGTCATCGTTGCGGGAGACTGTGAAATAACTACCATCTTATATGGCGCGTTGAGCAGAGCCTCTGGCTCTACTGCCAAGGACAACAAAGTCTACCTGGTAGGCAAGGGAGCAACCGCCACCATTGCCGATGCCCAGGGAAACACGGACACATACACGGGCGGCAAACTCTCGTTAGATGACATTTCCGCTGGAGGTGCTGGGCAAGACAAGAGTGGCAATTCCATAGACATCTACGGTACTGGGATTGAGGCAATGATCCTGGAAAATATGCAAATTCTCAACTTCCACATTGCAGATCTCGACGACGGAGCTACCCCCATGATTACGCTGAAGGCGTTGGAACTCGACCTTACCGGCTTCCTCGTTCCAACAGATGAAACCCCCTCCCCCGAACTGTCTCTCACCTTCGATGCCTTGGGCAGCATGGCGTGGCAGCCCGGGGCTTCCGTAACCCTGGTGAACGCCGCGTACGGCATCAAGATTGACGAGGCTCTGCTCAACAAGGAGTACAACATCTATTCCCACGATAATCCCGCGACTATCGTTGGAACTGGCAAGATTGAGCTGGAGCAGAACAACAGGATTCTTAAGTTGACGGTCCAGGGTGTGCCGGAGCCGACGACGGGAACGCTGGGATTGCTGGCACTGGCTGGTCTTGCCGCCCGCCGCCGCCGCAAGTAATCAGCAGCAACAATCATCCAATCGGGAAACCCCACTCGCTCCTACACGGGTGGGGCTTCTCTTTGTTCTCGCGCGTACCTCTACACGCCGCCTGATGTCAACACTGGTTCCAGCGGCACCTACGCCAAGCCCGACTACACCAACTACAAAATTCGGGTGCCGAAAATTCTCCGCAGCCCGCATGCGAGTAGGCGTTCCCGGCATCTGTGGGTGGGCGTGTAGTTGAACGGCGCGAAAGAGAGAGAGGTGTGCGTCTACCAACGGGCGCGAGCCATGTTGACCGAAGCATTGCTGCTGGCAGGTGTTACAGGTGCATCGCGCGAGCGCTGGACTTCCCTCCCATCAGAGAATGGTGGTGTCCGCCGGTGACGAGCATCTTCACCCGGCCTGCCCGCACATCATCCCCGGCCGGCAGCGTTTGGAAGTCATGCTGCCGGCCACTTTGCCAGCTTGAGGTGTGAAAGCCGCTTGAAGGGTGATTCGGGAGCGCGCCGGAGTGTATGAAACAGGGGCGAAGGGTGTCTCGGGCGAATATCCGACGTACCGACTACCCACAAAATGTCCCATGGTTTTTGCCGAAAACCCGGGAAAACTCAAAAATCTATGTCTCATACCCCGGCCATTTTGGCTATGAAATGTCCCAAAATTTTGAGCGCGATCATACCTAACAAATTCAGCATCTTGTACTTACGCATGAAAAATGTATTACATAGTTAAATTGTCCCACGCCGGTGGCTCGAACTTTCACCTTCCAGTATAGGAACTGGATGCCGAAAAGGCACCTTCCAGACACACTATTCCGGGGTGCTCTGATGGCTGGCACAGGAATGCATTAGAGGCGGAGGGACGAGGGGCGGCACCCGGCAGCTAAAAAACGCCCACAGCGGCCGTTTGGCGGCCATGGACGCTGAATGGAGGGATGGGTCAAGCAGGGCGTGTGGGGTCGTCGCATCCATCAAACTGGAACAGGCGATTTTCCGTGTTGTTTTCCAAAAAATCGGCTACTTCTTCATACGAAGCACCGGGCTTGATGCCCAGCTTCTCCCCATACCCGGCGATGAAGTCGTCCAAGGTGGCGAAGTAGTCGCGGCCGTACTCGTCATCGTCGTAGACGTAGTTGTCGGAGTACATGCCATCAGGGTTCGACTTCTCGTATACAAGGTTGCCGGGCTCCTCCGCGATGTAGTTGAGGCTGAGGTGGAACTTACGGCAGAAGCGCAGCCAGAGGTCTGTGCAGGGTGCCCAAGCCGTCTCTGTGAACAGGCAGACGCATGGGCGTCCCTTCAGCATTTCCAGCTCCATCTGGTTGAAGTCGCCGCGGCAGTCGATTCCCTCATACGGGATGCCGAGGATGTCGGTTGCCACATAGCCCAGCCACCTTGGATCCGGCAGGAAGCTGCCCGGGCCGGACTCCTTGCTGCGGGGAGTCTGCTCCAGCTTGCACAGGGCCCGGAAGGCCGCACCGGTGTTCTTCCTGGTTCCCACCAGCGTGTACGACGTGCTGCACCAATTAGGCATGGCCCAACTCCTCTCCAACCAGGTGCAGGGAGCCGTCCAGCGAGCGCAGGGGGAGCAGCTCCCTCACGCCCACGAAGACGAGCTCCAGCACCATCTCCGGCTTGCCGTCCTCGTTGAAGCGGCACGGTACACGGAAACGGTTGCCGCAAGACAAGCCGATGTGATACCACGCCGGCAGCACCAGGCTCTCGCCGGTGTAGTCGTGCGGAGTGATGCCCACCATGCTGAGTTCCATGCCAAGGAGGTCCCCACGCCCCCGCCAGCAGGCAGGGGCGCAGTTGCACGCATCCGGGTTCACGGAGAGCTCCATGTACCCGTTCTCGAACTCCCGGACAAGCGCGTTGCCCAGACTGGCGACAAGCTCGTACAGCTCGCGCCAGGTAACACCGTGTTCGGCGCTCATGCCTTGACCTCCTTTCCGTCCTTGGGTTCCACGCGCAGGAAGTGCTTGCGCCAGTTCCTGAGCTTGGCTGTCACCCGGGTGGTGGTGCTGGTGAACACCCCCCGGATGCCGGTATACTCCCACAGGTCGGTGTTCCCGTATGAGACATCGAACCGCACCAGCTCGCCGGCCTTGAGCTTGCCTGCGGCCTTGCGGCGCTCCGCCCTCTCCTTGATCTGCCCGCGCCACTCCCGGTCGAAATCGTTGTGGACGGGTACATCCTTCAACCAGCTCAACGGAACATCGTAATAGGCCGGCCCCACGGAATTGTCCATGGTCTTGAGCATGAGCTCGCCGTCATCCCAGCGGTAGAGCACCACGGCAATCCAGCGCACCTTGGTGCCGTCCTTCTCCGTGGTTTCCATCTTGGCGTACAGCACGCCCTTGGATGCCTTGTGGCGGAGCATCTTGGGGGGATGTTCCCATCCCCCCAGAAACCTCTCGATTACCATCTCGGCCAGGTCACGTTCGTTTGCCGGCTTGCGGCAAAGGCTACCGTACCATCCCATGACGGTCTCCTTTCCCGTTGGTGGTTGCCGTTTGATCCTCCTCGCGGTACCGCGCAGCGTGCTCGTTGACCCGGTTGTTCCACTCCCGCTCCATGGCAGAGTCGAGAGAGGGGAACTCCCGGCCGCATTTCATACAGCTCCAGCCCAGCACCTCACCCGGCAGGGTGGAATGCAGCGGGCCGAAGCTGAAGGAATACTCCCCGTCGCGCCGCTTGATGTACTGCGCCTGACAGGTCTCCACCACCTTCCGGCGGACCAGCAGGTCGTGGCACCCGCAGTCCGGGCAGGTGAAGTCCAGGGAGACGTGCCTCACACCGCTCTCGCGGTCGTATTTGATGATGGCTGCCGGCAGGTCGTCCACACGCTTGCCGTTGTCCACCACCGCGTACTCGTATCCGTCGGCATCGGTGAAGCGGTCCTTGTAGAGGCCCCACGCGCTTGTCTCCGCCTCCCCAAAGTCGATGAAGGTGTCCATGCACCCGCACGACTCCGGGAGGGGCTTGGGAACGGCGCATCCCAGCTTGTGGCCGTGGAGTTCGTTGTCGCCCATGGCGCATATCCAGGGCGGCTCGCCCTGCGCTGCGTCTCCCTCCTCCAGCTCCAGCAGGTAGTCCCCGCTTTGCAGGGAGTACCCGTTGTCGTAGAGGAAATGGGAGTACCAGAATCCATCGCGCTCGGCCAGGATGAGCTCGGCCAGCTCCAGTTTCTCGGTGTCGTTCATGATGCGCTTGCTGGTTGGGTTTTCTTGTTGCGCTTGTCCTCCAGGAAGGTCAGCACGGCACCGACGAGATCCCACATGGGCGGAAAGCCCAGCTCCTCGCCCACCCGGCTCACCGTCTCGGTCTCGGCGCTTGTGGTGGTCTCATAGAGCCGGTTGTACCGGTCCCAGAGGTCGTCGTAGGGTTTGCCCGTGAGGGCTGCGATGGCGTGAAAGTAAAGGTTCTCCACGCCATCGCACGTGAAGTCGTCCATCTCGGTCGCAATGCTTGATTGCAGTATGTCCAGTTTCTTGTTGTCCATAATAATTGGGTTAATGGTTGATGTTGTCGGGCGGTTTAGCCTCGTGCCCGGGAGGTTGGAGCGTTCAGACGCGCCGCATGACGAGCATGCGGCCTATCCTGTATGGACGCACATAGAGCACGTCGTTGCGGCCCAGCATGCGCTCCGTCAAGCAGGGCTCGTTGTACTGGCGGGAATACACGGCCAGGGCGCAGGCTCGCTCCGGGGTGCAGCCGAAGACGGCACCGTAGGCATCGGCCAGGTCCTGGTATGTCTCCACCGTGTACGGCCTGAGCGCGTCCACGGCCTCCCGCAGGCCGGGTACGCTGCGGGGTTCCCAGTCCAGGGCCCGCAGCGTGAAATCCACCGTATCATCATCCTGGGCGAAGGGGTCTTTCGTGCCCCTCTCCCTCCAGACGATACGCCAGGCCAATGCAATCCTGGCCGCCGCGTTTTCCGCAGCCTTGTCCAGGGTGGCCCGGTCCTGCGGGATGTCGGCAATGCCCTCGCCCCCACGGAAGCCGGTGAGGCTGCCGTCGTTGCCGCTGAGGCACAGGGAATACTCCCACAGGCAGCACTTGCCGGCGCGGAAGGCCTCCAGCGTCTCCCCGGTAACCTTGGCGCGGTTGTCGGCGGTGGCCACGACCTGCACGGCGATGAACTCGCCGTAGTTGTCGAACGTGACGGTGCCGGGGGCGAAGAGCCTGCGGATCCGCTTCATCAGGTCGTCCATGTTGGTGAACTCGAACGTGATGCCGGCAAAGCCGCCAATCATGTCGTTGTCGCGGGGCTCATAGACGGTTTCCCCAGTGCCAGGCCTGCAGGTGAGCTTCCGCCGGCTGTACCGGCAGAGACTGCATGTGTAGGAGCGGTGGTTCATGGCTGCGTTGGTTCAGTGTTCGCGTCTTCCTCCCTCACCAGGAACAGCTCGTCCTCACTGCGCACCGGGTAGAGGTGGGCGGTGTCCATGATGGTGAGGTTGTGGTAGTCCATGGGCTCCCCGCTCACGTCGAACCTGTACGGAACGACCACCTTGCCGGTGGACTCCACGGCAATCATGAAGTCCGGCGGCAGCTCGATGTAGTAGTTCTCGTACTCGTCGGCATAGGGGCCGGGCACATGGAGGTGCAGGCAGAGCAGGTCTTCCCGCTCCTCCATGCCCTCGTTGCAGTTGCGCCACATCTCCGGATTGTCGGCGTGGTATTCCTCCGGCACCTCCAGCTCCATGTAGCCGCAGTCGTCCTCGTTGACCAGCAGCGCGCCCCGGCGTTCCACCAGGCTGTGAAACTCCTTCCACGTGATGTCGATGGGGTCGATTCTCATGCTGCCGGTTGGGGTTCGGGGTTGGCCTGCCTCTGCGGTTTGAAGGCCGCTTCCAGCAGTTTGGTGACATCGGCCCGCACGCAGGTGGAGGCGACGGCGCGGTTGTAGAGGCAGAGCTCCACCTTGTCGTCGTCCACCTCCAGCATGGTGCCGCGCGGCTTGTAGTCGCAACAGTCTGCGGTGAAGTTCACATCATCGTTGACTGTCCAGCTCAGGTTCACAGAGCTGCATGTAACCGCGCGCCCCTGGTTCCGTTTCTGCCTTGCAAGCAGGTGCTGGATGCGGCGGATGGCTGCGTACTCCCTCCGTGTGATGTTGAAGGTCACGCCGATGGGGTCGCGCGGGTTCATCTTGGCCAGACTGCAGTTCTCATCCTCCGCGTACAGGTCCTTGAACGGCACATTGATAACAATGGGTTTCTCCGTGTTCATATCACATGCTCGGTTTGGGGTTGTCCTTGGATTCGGCAGCCGGCTTGTACCCGGGAAACGCCTCCCTCAGCAGGGAGGTGATCTCGGCGCGCACGCAGGTGTAGAGCATGCCGCAGTTGTACAGGCACAGGTCGATGCCGAACTCGTCCACCTCAAGCATGCACTCCTTTGCGCGGTATTCACAGAAGTCCTGCTCGAAGTTGACGTTCCCGGCATCCATGCGGACACCGACGTAACGGCAAGACAGGGGGTGCGTGCCAGCGGCCCTGCGTTCGGCCAGGCGTGCCTGGATACGCAGGATTTCGCTGTACTCGTCCTGCGTCATGGTGATGGTCGCGCCGGTGGGGTTGGTCTTGTCCACCTGCGTGAGCTTGTAGGTGCTGTCCATGGAATACAGCATCGTGAACGGCACCTTGATTTCGATTGGTTTGCTTGTGTTCATATTGAATGTATGGGTTGGGGTGTATGGTGGTTACTGCCGTCCGAAGGCTTTTGCCAACAAGTCGGTGACATCGGCCTGGACGCAGATGGCGGCGTCATCCCGGCTGAACAGGCGGAGCGTCATCCTGCCGGGGGTGACGTCGATGCGTGTCTTCCCGGGGCGGAACGCCCTGCCGTTCAGCGTGAAGTTCGCGGCCAGGTTGAGTTGCATGCGGAAGACTGCGCATTCGCATGTAACGGGTGGCATCACGAAGTCGCCCCGGATGGATATCCAGAGCTGGGTTTTTCGCAGGTAGTCGTACTCCTGCCGGGTGATGCCGAACGTGACGCCGGTGGCATTGCCCCGGTCCAGCGGCGATATGAAATCGCGGCTTCGTTCCGGGAACAGGTCCTTGAACGGCACGTTGATTGCAATGGGGTTGTCTGTGGTCATAATGATTGATTGGGGTTGTTTGGTTTCAGTGCCAGGCGGGGAGGATTTGCACCCTCCCCGCCTGATGTTCAGAACCCGCCGCATGTGTCGGCACATGGGCAGCTTTCCTTATCGCATAAGCCGGTGCGGCAGGGGAAGTTCCCCGTCTCCAGCGCCAGCCGTTCCTCTTCGGAAGCCGCGAATTCGGCCCATGTGTCCGCAGCGTCCACGCTCCGCCCCTCCTTGCGCGGTTTGCCTGCCTTGCGCTTGGGGGCGATTTTGACTTGCAAGCCACCTCCTGCGCCGTACCCGCCGTACCCGTAGCTCCTGCCCATGCCGTAGAACATGGACTGGTAGGGCTTGTAGGTGTCGTTGCTGTAGCTGGCTTCCTTTTCCTCCAGGTATCGACCGTAGAGGTAGATTTCTCCCCTGTGGTCCATGACGGCGAACTTGCTGTTCCCTATGATGGCGGAGATTGCGGCTTCAAACGCCTCCCCACCGCCGGCCTGCATGGCGGGCACCAGAAGGCGCCTGAACGCCGTCTCGCTGTCCGTCATGTCGCCTTCCGGGCGCACGCTCAGGATACCGTTGTGGGCAAAGACGAGACCCGTGTCCGCATCCACCCAGCAGTGGCAGTTTTCCACGCGCTTGCTTCCGTGGGTGGCGATGCGGGCATGCAGTATCCAGCTTGCCGCCTTGCGGTTGACAATGCCCTTGAGCACGTCCAGCACCTCCGCGCGCTTCATGCTGCGGATGATGCGGGGCGCCTTGCCCCTGCCCAGCGAGTAGGCGAGGGCGAAGCCGTCGGGGTTGCGCCGGGTGGCGGTCTGGATTGCTTCCCAGGTGGGGCCTTGCTGCTTCCTGGCCTTGGCTATGATGATGCACATGATTCTCTCTCCTTTCCGGTTCGGGGTTCAGTGCTCGGTGCCAAGGAAGAAGGCCAGCGGGTGGCCCACGGGGCATTTCCTGCGTGCATAGTCGAGGAACATGTCGCGGTTGATGGTCATGGTTTTTAGGCCGTCAAACCGCTGGCAGAAGCGCATGAACAATGTGACGAACATGCAGATGGCGGCGATGCGCTCGGGGCGCAGGCTGCCGCGACCCTGCCTGAACTCTATGGTGCCCTGGTTCGAGATGTTTACCGCGCAGTGGTGGGCATACGGCATGGCATCCTTTGCCTTTTGGGTGGCCTCCTCGCATTTCAGCACCTCGGCACCCAATGCTTGCAGGGCTGTATTCACATCCCCCGCCTTGCTTGTAATGCTGCTGATGTTCCGGCGGTATTCGCCTGCCCCCCTGCCAAACACATGCATGGCCTCGTCCTTGCCTTCAACCATGTACATGTAAAGCAGCATCGCCGTCTTCTTGGCGTCGCGGACGGCTCGGATATAGTCCGAGGTGTCGTTGAACCCCTGGTTGTCCGTTTTTCCCAGGGCATTCACTCCCTCCGGTAATCTGCGGAGCAACCCGCATTGACTGGCATGGACGTGCAGGCCGCAGCAGCCTGCGTCCCACGAAAAGCCTGTTGCCTTGGTCAGCTCGTTGCAAAGCGGGCGCCAGAATTCGGTATTGCATGCGTCTTCCGTACGGAGCGGCAGGGTGATGATCTCTCCTTGCGTCTGGCCCCTGTTCAGTGAGCCGTCATGCTCCATTTCGTACCAGTTCCGCGGCGTGTCGCGGAATTCGTCTGCCTTGTCTTCATTGTGGAAGCAGACCTCCAGTTCCACGCCGAGGCGAAAGTGGTCGCGGCTGTGGCTGCAAGTTTCCGCATTTGCCGGCGGGCACTGGCAGTGGTAGCCGTCTTGCCCGGAGATTAGGTTTCCCGTTGTGAAGGCCGGGTTAATGAATGCATTGGTGACTTTTGTTTTCTTGGGTTTCATTTGTTATGTATCTTTCTATGTTTGGGTGATTGCAAAACGGCTGGCACGCCCCCGTGATGGAACATGCCGGCCGTGGATGGTGTGGCTGATGGGCGCGGTGCTACAGCTTCACGCCCAGGTGCCACAGGAGGTTGCCCAGCGCGTCGTGGTCCAGGATGAGGTACGATGTGTCGGACAGGTAGATGCCGGAGAGTGTTTCTATCCACTCCCGGCGGTCTCCCAGTTCGCGGCATATCGCCGTGGCCGGGAGGTTAGGGTCGATGGCGGTGCTTGTTTTCATCATTCCTCCTCCAGTTGCTTGAGTGTCTTGATGAGGGGCTGCCTGGCGGCGTTGGCCACGAAGCCCTGGGCTGCCAGGTTGCCCATCCACATGGCGGCAAATTCCGTCTGCCCCCTCTGCTCGGCCTTGTTGACCGTGAGCCCGGACTCCGTGGGAACGATGCTCTGGCGCTCGATGCCGAAGGCGTAGTCGTTCCTGTAGTAGTGCGGGTAGACGTGCCAACCGGTTTCATCCTGCACAATCAGGAAAAGCATCTCCGGGTCGCGCATGAGGTCGCCGTTGAGTTCGCCGTAGTGGCACAGGGAGTAGTCCAGCGCCTCGTGTCCGAAGACCTTGCAGCGCTCCACCATTTCCACCGTCAGGGTCATGTACCCCTCCGATGTGATCTTCCGGTATCCCACGTTCTCGGTGATGGCCTTGAACGTGGCCGTATGCTCGTTGTTGAGCTGGACGAGCCCCAGCGGGTTTGTTCTCTTTTGCATGGTTGTGGTATGTCTTCATGGTTGCCTATGCTGCCTCCAGCCGGAGGACGCCGAGTTTCCTCAACGCCGCCGCGGCCTCCGGGTCGTTCACCATGGCCCTGGCGTTTTCCTCGGTGACGATTTGGATTGTTGCGGCGACGTCTGCGCGGTAGCAGATGACCAGGCTCTCCTCTTCCTTCCGTATCTCCTCCATTGCCTTGCCGGCGTAGCGGGCGTAGATGGCCTCCACCACCTCCCTGGGGAAGGTGTGGCAACCGATGGTCAGCGCCTCGCTGTTGCTGCCGATCACCCGGTAGGTGCCGTCCACCATGGTGCCGACAATCCGCCCGCGCTTCCAGAGTTTCAGGCAGCGCTGGAGCTCGTCGTAGCCGATGCCCACGCTCTTGCTGGTGAGGAACGTGCTGCTGAGCGAGGAGTAGCAGAGGTCGCAGGCGTTGTCCATCCCGGTGGGGGGATGAGACTCGTTCCACATCGCACGGAGGGCGGTGCCCAGGGCATTGCCCACCACGGCCACCATCTGCTCGCACGCTCCGTTGACCTTGACTTCCTTGGCTGCGCTGGAGAAGAGCTTGAGGCAACAGAGCGGGTAGCGCTCCAGCAGGAGTCCAGCCCGCAGCTTGATGCGTTCCCGCATGTCGCCGCTGCGCTTCAGGAAGGCTTTCACCTCGTCGGCGATGCCGCGCTCCCGCGCTTCCAGCTTCCTTGTCTCGCGCTCCTTGGCTCTCTCTGCCGCGCAGCGCTGCTGGCCGGCCTTGATGCGAACCGGGTCGTTGATGTACGCCACCTTGCGCTCCACGGCCTGCACGGCCCTCTTGCGGCCGAACTTGCTGAAGAAGCGGTGCAGGGCCTGCAGGTCGTCCAGGATGCGCTTGCGGTCCTTTGAGTAGAGGTAGGCATTGGGATTCCACTTGCCGATCTCTTTCACATGCTTTTCCATGGCCGTCAGGAACTTTCTCAGCAGCACCTTGTAGGAGTGCCAATAGCAGTACAGCCAGCAAGTGTCGTTGCAGCCCCGCCAGTCGAAGCTGATGAGCTCCACGTCCGCCGGCACGGCCAGGCGTAGGTACCCCTGGTGTCGGTCTGTGGTCGCTGAGTGGTGCCCGGAGTCGATTAGCACATAGCCGCCCTCGTCCGGGTACACGGCGATGGGTGTGCTGTAGGAGTAGGCCACGGTGTAGCCCTTGCAGCGCTCGATGCGCATGTTGGTGCATTCCACGCTCTCCTGCTTGCCGTCCTTCAGGTAGAACAGCTGGTGGGAGATTCCTTGAGCGTCTTTTCCCATATCGTTGATTGGTTGGAATGTGAACGCCCACCCTGCCATGATGGACGGGGTGGGCGTGAATGGTGCTCTTCAGCCTGGTCAACAGAAATCCGGTGGCGGGCATTCCTCCTCAAAGGGGTTGCCGTCTCCTTCCTGAATGGGGGGAGCGCCGGGACCGCCGTTTGGTGGAGGTGGGGGATTCCCGCCATTGGGACTTCCGCCGGCGTACCGCTGGGCTGCAATCCTGCTGACTTCCTTGATGCCCTGGTCCAGCAAGGCCACGATGACCACGCAGACCACCTGTTTCACAATAGGATGCAATGCAATCATAATGTTCTCCTTGTGGTTTGGGTTACGCTGCCTCGGTGCTTTCGGTGTCGCTCTCCAGCAAGGGCCTGGCCTTGACAAGAGCACCGTCCTCCTCCCGGACCGGGAACCACAGCCATTGCCTCTCAGCCACGCTGTACAGGTAGACAAACTCAATCCATGTGTTGGAGGATTGGAGCTCCTTCCTGTAGGCGTCCAGGCTCCGGTAGTGCCGGGCCTCGGTTTGCTTGTCACCCCGTTCTCTCCTGTAGGCCACCACCACACCGTCGGCCGGTTTCTCGAAGGTGTGTTCCTGCCCGGGGGCGGGCTCCGGCTTCTCCGCCAGGCTGCTGATGTCTCCCAGCCGGAGGAGCCTGCGCACCTTGTCCTCCTCACGGTAGTGGATGAGGAGGATGGCACCGTTGTGGCAGGGATAGCCGTCGTAGTGGCAGTAGATGACGTCCACCGAGCTGTCCTCGTTGATGATTCCAATGTTTGATCTTGTACTCATTTCCTTGTTTCTACTTGTTTTGGGTTAGAATGCCGCACCTTGGGGGTGCGGGGGACAGGTAACATGCCCGCCCATGTGTATATAGCTTGGAAATGAGCGTTATTTCACCCTTGGAGGCCTCTTCCCGGGTCGTTTAGGGTGTTTCGGCGGTAGGATGCCATGAGGGATGCACAACCGGGCTTCCAGGACGTCCTGGAGCGTTCCAGAGGGGTGGATAGTCCAGCAGGAGGTCTCCATTCCCCACACATCCATCCCATCCCGGACGTCAAACAGGGTGGTGTAGGCCTCTCTCTGGTCACCATATACCCGTCAACATCATCCCGGGAACACATGTGCATCATTCTATCCGTTCATACAGGTGGTCAACATCCATTCACAGATGCTTCCTTGACTCCTCTCTCTGCCAGCCAGCCACCCTCTTTCCCTATATTATATATACTTTTTTCTTTTTTTTAATTTTTTTTATTTTTTTCGCTCTCACATATAAAGAAATAGAAAAAAGGGTGGCAGGTGGCAGACCGCTTCTTAAGTAATTCTTTTTCAATGCAATACAAACTGCCACCCTCCAAAGGGTAGGTTGGCAGGGGTGGCAGGGCTGGTCACACCCAGAAGGCATCAGGATGCTCCAGAAGCCCCGGATTTCTATTGAAACGACAACGAAAGGTGAAAAATGATGCCATGAAGGCATAGTGAGGAGGGTGGGAATGGGCTTCCTGTGATGGAACGACTACCGGGAGAGAGAGATGGTGACCGCAGCAATCCCTGTATACGGGAACGGACGGGGTCACCTCTATGCAACCACACTACCGGATACCAGTCCCCCAGACAATCAGAAGGCGAGATTGGGATGCACATATGTAAGGCCACCCGCATGCTTGGGGATGGGAGGCAGAGTTTTTACCGTCTACCGCAAACACGGCGGAGATAGTGAGCGAGGGCTTGACCGCGCTATCGGATTGCCGTATACTTTGCGCGGCTGAGATTGCCCAACAGTATTGCAAATACTGTAGTCGCCCTATTGAACAACAATTCAAGAACGGCCATGAAGAAGACGATTTACATCACCATGTTGGCTGCTGCCCTGTTGGGTGGGCAGGTGTTTGCCGAAGTTACGGGAACCGCCGTTGAGGGGTGCGAACAGACAAGCGGTAACCAATATTGCGGTAGGAACTCTGAAACCGACTCCGTTACCGGAGGAAATGTAACCATCAAGGCAGATAATAAGGGGGAAGTGCCAAACAACGCTCAGGTATATGGCGGGCGGTCAAATGCGAAGGGCGGGAACGCTAGCAGCAATACGGTGGTTATGTCGGGAGGTAAGGTTGCGCTTGTCTGCTCAGGGTTCACTGCAGGAGAAGCAAACGCAGTGAACAATGTGGCCATAGTAACGGGAGGAACCATAACAGGCACACTATACGCAGCGTTTGATAATAAAGGCACAGCTATGAACAACAAGATACACCTGGTAGGCAAGGGGGCTAGCAATGTGAGCATCGCCGATGCCCAGGGAATCATAAGCACGTACACAGGAGGAACTGCTGGCATCTCTCTCGGCGACGTGGCCGTTGCTTCTGTTGGCAGTAGTGGAACATCCGAAAATAATTCCATTGACATTTACGGCACCGGCATTACTGTCGCTCGCAAGTTGGCAGGCATGCAGACACTCACATTCGACATTACGGATGGACAGATGACAGGGCAATCCCCGGAAGCTGCTCTCACGCTTACCTCGACGGACGAGATCCGTGCTCTGAACCTCAAGGACGTGGAGCTGCAAGTCAAGGACCTTGATGTGCAGTCATGGACACCCGGCACGTCAATCACGCTGGTGCAGGCCGCGCAGGCCATTCAGGTTGGAGATGACTGGGGAAAGGGCAAGGCGGTGGACATTATGAAAAATGGTCAGGTGGTAGCCCTCGGCCAACTGGTGCTCAGCAACGACAACAAGACGCTCTCTCTGACCGTTCAGGGCAGCGTCCCGGAGCCGTCCACGGGCACCCTTACCATGCTGGCCCTTGCGGCCCTCGCCGCCCGCCGCCGCAGGAAGTAATTTGTTTGGCTAGAAACACTCCCGCCCCGCTTGGCCGGATGCCTTGCGGGGCAGTTTCTTTGGAGGGGGTGGCGGGTGGCCCGTCTACGGATGCGGCAAGCGCATCCTCCGGGCGTAGTATGTTAGTGCTTCCTTCTGCGTGAAACAAGCGCCATCACCGCCAGTAAGGTTAGTGTACCCGTAGTGGAACTGGCGCTGGACACAGTGCAGCGCAAATAAAACGCATAAAACGCAGCGTTGCAAAATGTGGTTGACAAGGCTTGCTGTGAGTAGTAGAGTTTCTAGCAGAGAGGTTATCATGTTGCAGCATCTTCACATCATGGGGGTGGGCCCTTCCGACAATTTGGAATTGTCCTTTTCCGACCGGGTGAACATACTCACGGGAGACAACGGGCTAGGCAAGAGTTTTATCCTGGATGTTGCATGGTGGGCCCTCACGCGCCAGTGGCCGCAAAAGGTCAACCCCGCCGCCGGTGCAGGGCGCATGGCCAGCCCTCCCTACGGTAAGAGCGGTGAGATCCACGCCACGGTTTCCGGCAGGACGCGGAACGACTTCACTCTGCAATCCACCTTCGACCGCAAGGCATGCGCCTGGCCCCTCCCGCAGGGACGCCCAGTCAAGCCGGGGCTGGTTGTCTATGCCATGGTGGACGGCAGCTTCGCCGTCTGGGATCCCGCCCGCAACTATTCCCGCAACAGCGGCGTTGAAGAGCCCGCACCCGCCTTCGTGTTTTCACCGGCGGAGGTTTGGAAGGGCCAGGAGCGCCCGGACGGCACCAAGACCTGCAACGGCCTGCTGGACGACATGCTGTACTGGATGAACGAGAAGGGCGAGGCCTATGCCCGCCTTAAGGCGGCGCTGGAAGCCCTTTCTCCCCCGGACGAGCCCCTGACCATCGGCGGCGTGGAGAATCTGATGGACAACGACACGCGCCGCTATCCCTGCATCAGGATGCCCTACAAGGACAACCCGGATATTCCCGTCGCTCTCGTCTCCTCCGCCATCAAGCGTGTCCTCGCCCTGGCGTATTTCCTCGTTTGGTCTTGGCAGGAACACTGCCAAGCCTGCCGCAAGACAGGCGAGCAGGTCACGCCGGACATCACCGTCATTATCGATGAAGTGGAGGCCCACTTGCACCCGCGCTGGCAAAGGAACATCCTGTCGGCCCTCCAGCGCGCCGTGGAAAACCTCACGGGCTGCCCCAACGTGCAGTACATCGTCAGCACGCACTCCCCGCTCATCATGGCATCCTGCGAGGATTTCTTCAGCCCCGCCGACTCTTGGCTGGACATCGACATGGAAAACGGCGACGTGGTGGTCTCCAAGAAGGTTTTCGAGAAAATGGGCGATGCCACGCGCTGGCTGCTCAGCGATGCCTTCGACATGACATCCGCGCGCTCCAATTCCTCCCAGGCAACCCTGGATGAAGCCATGCAGCTCATGAAATCCCCGGATTTCAACCCGCAGCAGGTGGATGCCATGCAGCTGAAACTGGAAAATTCCCTGTCTTCCAGGGATAGCTTCTGGCTGCGCTGGAACTTCTTCCGTGAGAAAAACAACTACGCGCCCCGGCCATGATCAAGATAAGCCAGGCACCCGAGCCGGCGGAATTTGACGAGAATGTGCGCCAGCCAGGCCTCAAATTCCTGAAGGAGCACCCGGACGCCGAACCCAGGGATTTCTGGAGCGCCTGCAAAGGGGAGCTGTACGCAGCCTACCGGGGATACTGCGCCTACACCACCTTCCGCATCGTTCCAAGGACGGATGCCACGGTGGACCACTTCATACCCAAGTCCATCCGGCGTGACCTGTGCTACGAGTGGTCCAACTACCGGCTCTGCTCTCCCCATGCCAATGCAGTCAAGAAAGATGCAACGGGGCTGCTGGATCCGGTGTCGCTGCCGGAAGATGCCTTCTTCCTGCGTGAGGATGGCAGCATCGAAGCCAACCCGGCGGCATTCGCCTCGGAAAACGAGCTCGCCGCGGCGGTATACACCGTATCGCGTCTCAGGCTCAATTCGCCGGTTCTGATGCGCGACCGCGAGGAACTCCTCGACGCGCTCCTGGCAAGCATCCGTGATGCAGGCCCTGAAAACCGGGAAGCCGTCTGCCGCTGCGCCGCGCGGAGCCTCCGCAGGCAATCCCTCTTCCTGTATGAGCAGGCCGTGCGCATGAACTACATTCCCGCGCTGGCAGATTGAGCCCGCAACAGCGGCTTTGGGGCATTTTGAGCTTGATTGTCCGCGCCCCGTGTGGCATCCTCTACGCAAGCGCATGGACAACCCATTTCACCAACTACTCGACAGCATCAGGGAAGCCACCACCACGGAAGCCGACAAGGGCAAGCGTTTCGAGGTGCTCATCAAGCGGTTCCTGCAAGCGGAACCCACCTACAAGGAGCGTTTTTCGGATGTCTGGCTCTGGACGGAGTGGCCCTACCGCATGGGCAAGGGTGACGTGGGCCTCGACCTGGTGGCCAGGGAGAGCGTGTCCGGGCATTATGTCGCCATCCAGTGCAAGTGCTACGACAACGGCCACGTGGTGAGCGAGAAGGACCTGGAGACCTTCTTCCTGGCGGCAGGCAGCACCTGGACCACGGACAAGGACAGCGGCATCGTGAACGACCCCAACCTGTGGTGCGAGGAGCACCGCGACCCCAAATACATCATCAACCTCCTCCTACGCGTCGTCACGGTGAGCGTGGAAACGGTGAAGATAGTGAAGGGCCTGCCCCTGCTGGGGATATAGGGACCGGCGGGATGCACGCTATCGGCTTTCACCAACATTGCTGCACAGGCACATGGGCTATTCCCGCAAACAGCATATAGATTGGCACATCCCGGAGCAGGAGGTGCCGGAGGCTTGGCGCCTTACCCCTGCCGAGATAGAGATGCTCGACATGGAAGACGACCTGATGGACGATACCATTGCATCTCTCAGGATGCTCCCGCTCGATGCGCCGTTTGAGGATCTCGCCAGCATCCCGCTGATGCTGTGTATTGTCCTCAAGGCCCGCGGTCACGATGTCTCCGATGACCTGGCGAGGAGGCTGAGCAAACGCATGGGATTGATATTCATGCTGGTACACGGAATACACAAGGGAAAGGCACTCCGCATCTGCTACGGGACAGACACGGGGGAACCGGGCAGCGGCAAGGCATAAATCCGGCACATGGCATACTTCAACAAACAGTTCCGGGCCAACTTGGAGAAAGCCTTGTCACTCGTGCCGCCACGGTGGCGTTTCAGCGCGGCGGAGACGGAGAGGCTGCTGTCCGTTGGCCAGGAAATCATCTGGTATGCGGTGCGGGCCATCAATTCTGAGGACTGCGAGAGGGAGCCGGACATATTTGATGAGGCGGTAACGTGCGTCTGCCACTACATGAAGGAAGCCGGGGCGCGGGTCACACAGCGGTACCGCGACCGCATGGTGCGGTTCCTGTTCTTCTTCTCCCAGCTGGAAGCGGGAGTTCCCGAGAACCAGGCGCTGACCCTGACCTATGAGATAGTGTAGTGCGGGAGGTGGTGCGCGGGTGCCGCCAAGGGAGCCTGTCCTACCCGGCACTCACCCGGTGCTCCCGCAAGAGGCGGCCTATGAGCTTGCGGCCTATCTTGGTCTGCATGCGCTCCGAGACAAGGGGTTCAAGGCGGCGTGCGCCCAGGGTGGGGTCATCCTGACGGAAGCGTGCCACCCATTCCAGGATGCGTGCATCCCGCTCATCCTTCATACTGCGGCGGGACTTGTAGTAGGTGCCGGAACGCCCAAGCCCCAGCAGCTCGCATTGCCGCTTGCGGCTGATACCGCATGCCCGGGCATCTTGACCGATGTCAAGTGCCGCCCGCCTTTCCGCGATACTGCACACCTTCTGCACCATGCCCCGCAGGAGCGCAATCTGCCGTTCCTGCACCTCTACGGCTCGTTCCAACAAGGAGGCGCACTTGTTGCACAAGGCCTCCATTCGGTTCATCTCTTCCCGGCGTGCGGACTCGTCCTGTGTTGCCATACCCGTAGTGTAACATCGACACACCATGTATTCAAGCCCTCCAACACGGCATCAGCTGGCCCTCTGGGTGTGCGCCATCCTGAACCTCCACGGGGAACTCCACCTTCTCCATCCACCCTCCCCGCGCCATCTCCCCTACCTCCACTACCACCGCCGGCACGTCTTCATTCCCTGATTCCCGATACCCACCCGGTGACGGAAGTGACAGAAAATTCCGGGAAGCAGGGAACAAAATGCCGCGAGGTGGAGTTCTGTTGTTGATAGTCGGCACTTCTGGCGCAACGTGTTGATAATGGCTCATCGGTCGGTTGCGCTGGCCTACAGTATTCCAAATACTGTAGGCGTCTTAAATGGCGCATCATACTCATAATACGCCTGTTGCGCGGCTAGCCTGGCTCGCGGTGCAGAGAGGGTCGAATACCGGGCATACCCCTGCTTCCCGAAAAAATCAAAAAAATCCAACTTTTGGCTTGCATCAGTATTTGGAAACCTGTATGCTAGCATCATAACGTGCGTGGTGAAATTTGCCCACACGCTGTCAGTTCAACCAAAATAAACAAACACAACTGATAACCGTTATGAAACTCCACTTGCCGCACAAGTTCCAGGCCGCCCTCATGGCTGCCATCGCTTCGGTTTCCGTAACCACTCTCAGCACAGGCGCAGCGTATGGCGCAGAGCTGAATGAGATCATCACCATGAACAGCGCGCTGGTTAATTCTGCCCCCGTCCATACGGCTGTAGCCAGTACAGCGTGGGAGATGGCCGATGGAGAGAAGGTGTACAGCTTCAGCTCCAACCAATACATTGGCGGCATCTCCGCTGCGGACCTGACCACCGCTCTGGGTGACAGTAAGTACATTACCGTGGCCGCATGGATCAATCCCACCTCACAGAAAGATGACACCATGGGCTCCATCTTTGGCTATGGCGCGCAGGGAAATGGTATCATGTTCAAGGACGTGGGCGGGCACCTGCGTGTTACCACCAAGGGCAAGAACGACATCAATTTCGACCCAACCGGCATTGAAATCGGCAGCTGGGAATTGGTGGCAGTCACTTTCCACATGTCCAACAGCACCACCCTGGAAGCCAGGGTCATGCTCAACGAACAAGCCTATACGGACACAAAAACCGGTGGCATAAACACAGCAGACCCCGCCGCCTTCTCCATCGGCTCCGGCAACAGCGGTGCCAGTCGCGACGCGTTCCAGGGTTCCATCGGCGGCCTGAAGGTGTTCACCTCGGATACCTGGGCAGAATATTCGGACGTGGCCGGCTTGATGGGTTCCGTGCAGGAAATACAGGTTGCCTCCTTGGTGTGGAACGGGACTGCCGGAAACGCCGAGTGGAACACAGTGGCTGGCAACTGGACCAAGGACGGTGAAAGTTCGGCGTATATCTCCAGCACCGGCGTGACGGCCACTTTCGACTCCGGCGATGTGGCCAAGGATGTGGTGGTGGGGGCTTCCTTGCTGGCGAGCTCCGTGACCGTCAATGATGCCTACACCTTCCAGTTGGGCGGCAACAAGCTGCTCATTTCCAACGCCTTGACGGTTGCCGCAAACGCATCCCTGACCCTGAACGGCCCCGGCACCGTGACGGCGGGTAGCATTTCCCTGGGTTCCGCCAGCACACTGAACGTTGCCTCCAACGTGACCGTGCAAAACGCCATGGCGCTGTCCAGCTCCAATCCCACCATACATGTAAAGGATGGCGGTGTGCTCAGCATCAGCACGCTCTCCACGGTGGATGACCAGGCAATGTGGAACTCCAGTAAGCAGGATGGAGAGATTACGTCCGGAGCATTCCACAAGATATTCACCGGCAACGCGGTTTCCGTGGAGGGCAGCGGCAGGCTGGTTCTCAGCGGCAACGTGAATGTCTATGAAACCGGTGCCACCTACACAGCCAACGTGGCGGATTTGGAAATCACCGGAAACTTCAAGGTGAACAGCAACAACGGCGGTGCCACGTGGGCCCTTGGCGACAAACAGATGAAGGTTGGCGGCGACATGTGGCTCTCCAACCACCAGACCTTTACCGTTGCGGGTGGCACAGTGGAAGTGGGCAACCATCTGAAGCTGGCCCACGAGTCGAACACCGCCAGCTCTCTCTATGGTGTGTTCAAAGCCTCCGACAATGCCAATGTGACCTTGGGCGGCATCGAGTTCGTGGGCGGCGGCAACGCTGTCACCATCGAAAACTCCACGCTCACCTTCACCGGCGGCGGGAACAACGTCCTCACCCGCACAACACATAATGCCACAGCGGCCAACACGGTGACGCTCAACAACGCCACGCTGGTTGCCACAGACAACAGCTGGACCATGGCCGCCATGAGCGGCAACGACCTGACCACCGTTACCATAACCGGGGACACCACGGTGAACGTGGGGGATGGCCAGTCTGTCTCCATCTCGGCAACCACCTTCACGGACGGCACCATCATCAAGCAAGGCACGGGCAGCCTGTCATTCATCGTAGCCGATGGAAGCCGGGCCACGTTGAACAAGACCATCCAAGTGCAGGGAGGCTCTCTGCTCTTGAGCGGCACATACGCGGTTGATGATATCACCCCGGATGCCGACAGCATAATCGAGTATTACAATGCAGCAGGGGAAAAGGACAACAGCGGTTTCCGCAAAGAGTCCCTGACCAAGACCGTGTTCACCCTGACGGGCGATGCAAGCATAGACGCCTGGAACTACGCCTCATTTACCAATAACGACACCCCAGTGGAACTGGACGCCAATGGCAAGTTCACGCTGGACATCCCAACCGACTACACCACGCTGTGGGTGAACGGCACCGACACGGCAAGCTACACCACCTACGCGACCGCCGCCCAAGGCAAGGGCCAGACGCTCACCGGCGTTCGGATTGCAGACGGTGCCACACTGATACTGGACACAACCACGCCCGTGAGCGAGGGCATCATCACGGTGCAGGGAGGCACCGCCAATATCCAGATGGAAACCGGCTCATCCATAACGGGCGACGACACCGCCCGCAACCTCCGCCTCTCCGGCGCGGGCACCTACACAACCACCGGTTCCGGCTTGAAGGCAGGGGTGAGCACCGCTGCGGAAGGCGCCTGGACCGGCACGATTGACGCCACTGCGGTGGATAGCAGCTGGGACAAGCTCTTCAACCTGTACACCAGCACTGCCGTGCACGGCGGCACGGTGTTGCTCAAAACCGTAACCGGCGATCCAACCGACGGTGCAGACACCGTATGTCTCACGATGCAGCTGGGCGGTCACGGCAAGTCGAGTGAGACCTATACGTTCGCGCAAACGACGTTCAAGACGGAGAACAGCGGCAACCTGCGCTTCTCCGACTACGACCACAAACACTCCTGGATTGTGGGCGGCGGCACCACCCTTGACGTTAGCGGCGGCATCCGCATGGACCATAAGCAGACGCTTTCCATCCAGGGCGGCACTGTGACCACGGGCGGTGAAATCGTGCTGGGCCATGCGCAAAGTGGCACCAGCCCCTCCGGGCTAACCATGACCGCCGGCTCCCTGAGAACGAGCGGCATCCACGTGATTGCAAACAGCGATACCGCCTCAACCATCTCCATCACGGGCGGCACGGTGGAGTTCACCTCAGCCAACCCGCTGCAGCTGAGCAGCAATTCCACCGCCACGGTCACGCTCGGCGGCAGCGGTGCGGATTACGTTACCCTGCAGGCGGCCGGCATCTCCTGGTCCGTGGCGCACGCTGGCATGACCATCGGCAACATCAAAGCCGAGACCAACAACAACGGGGCCATCACCCTGGGTGCCGCAGGCAAGTCCGCCACCTACACCGGCTCAATTGAAGTGGCCGAGAACAGCAGCCTGACGCTGGCCGGCACCGTTACCGCCAGCGGAGCCACGCAGGCAAGCGGTATCAGCGTGACCGGCGCGCTGACGCTGGATGCCAACGTGAAGTTCGACCTGTCCACCTTCACGGGCACGGGAAGCGATGAGGAGGGATACTCCTACACGGTGTTCAGCGGTGCCGGTGCTACGGGCCTCTTCGACCGGTACGCCTTCTCCGTAACCAACATCACGGGGGTTGACATAACCGGCAAGGATTGGAAATTCAACGACGGCACCATTTCCTACACGCTCTCCACCACGTTCATCTGGGGCAACGAGGCAGGTACGAGCATGTGGAACTATGTTGACGAGAACTGGGGCGAGGGCAATGCCTTCCGCGAGAACGGCACCGCCCAATTCTTCCAGAATGCGGATGTGACCGTGGATGACAATGTCGTTGCGAACACGATTGTGGTGGGGGATGCTGAACACGAGGCCCAGGTGAACCTTACCCCCGATGGTTCCAGCACCCTGGCCGTCACCACCCTGCAGGTGGACAACGGAACGATTGCCACCAACATGACCCTGGCGAACTTGCAGACCGCCACCGTGGCGGAGGGTTCCACATGGAGCATCAACGCCGCGCAGGCAGTGGGCACGGCGGGCACCTTCAACGGAGCGCTTGAACTGGGAGGGAACGCCGACCTGGTTGTGAACGGCAGCTTCACCCTGGGCGAAAACGCCACCATTGCCATGGATGAGGGTTCCAGGCTGGAGCTTTCCGATGCCGGCGTGGGCAAGCGCCTCATGACCGGCGGCCTGCTGGCCGAGGGCCGGGGCACGCTGGTGGTGGATGCCGACATAACGCTCAATAACAACGAGAGCACCACTGCCAACGGCAAGCTGGTGATGAAGGACCACCTGCTCAAGATGGGTTCGGGCGAGACCCAGAAGGTTTCCCTGGCCTCCTTCTCTTCCGTGGAGCTGGACAACGCGCAAATCATGTCGGATTCCGCCCACGACACCATCCACAACCTGACCGTGGGAGCAAGCAAGACCGGCACCTTCGTGTCCATTGACATGGACAACGGCAACGATGCCACCTACCAGTTCGATGGCGCGACCAGCGTGGGCGCGGAGGGCACCCTTACCATTGCCAACTACTGGAACGCGCAAGTGAACGTGGCCGCCCTGGTGGGCGACGGCACGCTCAAGGTGATGGGCAATGCCAACGAAACCGGCATCTCCCTGCAGACCGTTTCCAAGCAAGAGATTACCTTCACCGTGGGTTCCCTTTCCACGGAGGATGCCTCCTTTACCGGTGACTTGGTGATTGACCACAGGGCCGACACCAACCAAGACACCTTCACCATCAACACCGGCAGCAAGGCCGTCTCCTTCCGCTCCCTCACCGTGAACTACAATCCTGCGCACGCCACAGGCCCGCTGGCGTTCAACCTGGGAGCCAATGCCGACATCGGCATGTTGACCCTGACCAGCGGCGCCGTGAACGTTGGCGGCACCGGCACGTTGACAGTGGGCGGCCTGGCCGGCACCAGTGCATTGACGATGGGCGAGAACGCCAACCTGACCGTCAACGTGGCTGAAAGCGGGGAATACGCCTATGCCGGCACGCTGACGGTGTCCGGCACCTTGTCAAAGGACGGTGCCGGTGCGCTTGCGCTCAACGGCACGGGCAATGTCATCTCATCGTCCATCGACCTGAAGAACGGCAGCCTGGCGCTCAACGGCACGTTCGATTTGAGCGGCTTCAGCCATGAGACGACCTATTCCGGCGGTGCGGAAACCACCAACGGCTTCGTTGTCTCCTTCAGCGGCATCCAGCTGGTGAACGTAACCGGCGGCACGCTCACCCAGGGCGCGGGAGCCTCTTTCCTGGTGGATAACTTAAGCGTTACCTTGAACACGGATTCCTCCAGCGCCGGGTACGGCCGCCTCAGCTATAACCAGGACACCTACTCCACCTTCTACGTCAACAACGGCAGCACGGATTACGTGAGCAACGCCGTGAAGGTGCCGGCGGGCACGCCCACCCCGACTATCAGCCTGAGCAACGGCACCACCCTTGTGGCGGATGACGCGGCAGTTTCCATCTCCACGGACAATATCTCCCTGGCGAGCGGTACTTCCGCCACGCTGCGGATTAACGAAGGCGTGACCGTGAACGCGGGCAGCACCGACAAGAGCCTCACCCTTACCGGCGAAGGCATCTACAAGCTTGCCACCGGTGCTCCGGACCTGAAGGGTGTGACGCTTGACAACACCAACTGGACGGGCATTGTCATGGTTTCGGGGTGGAATCAAACAATATTCAGCTATCCGAACGGTATCTGCACCGCCAACTCCTATGTGGGCATGAACGGTGTGTCCGGTGTGGATGCCAAGTGGAATGCCGGTGATACCGATTGGCAAACGCTCAACTTCTACCTGGAGGATCCGGATGATGGCATTGCCTGGAACTGGAACAACGGTGCAAGCGGTGGAGCCACAGCGCGTTTCGCCGGCAAGATGGCCGGCTCCGGCACCCTCAAGAAGACAGATAACAGTCACTCCAACAGCTTCTACTTCAAGGGTGATGTCAGCGACTGGAACGGCACCTTCCTGGTTGCCGGCGAGAGCAAGGACGATGCCTTCATCCAGTTCACCGGTGCCGCAACGGATATTGCCGTGACTGTGGAAAACGCCGACGACAACGCTTACGGGCTCCAAATCATCAACGGTGCCGACGTGACCATGTCCGGCGATGTGAAGAAGTCCGGCACGGGCGCCATGAACGTGACCGTTGGCGCCAACACCACGTTCAGCGGCTCTGTGCAGGCCACCGACCTGACGGTGAACGCCAACAAGGGCGCCATCTTCAACGGCATGCTGAATGTGAGCGGAAACATCTTCCTGAATGCGGGCTCCTCCCTCACCCTGGCCGGTGAAACCACCATCGCCCAGGCGATTGCCGGAACCGCCACCAGCACGGTGGTCTTCAGCCACGACATCACCGCCAGCGGGCTGGAGAAGGCGGGCGATGATGTTTCCTACCGCGTGGGTGCAAACGATGCCGCAGCCACCGATGGCAACTACTTCCTCAGCGGAAATCGCACGGAAAGCACCATCCGCGTGGTGACCGGCAGCACCGTAGTACCGGGCGGCATCAAGGTAACCCAGGGCGGCGTGGCCTACGTTCTCAAGGATGACGGCACGGCCGCCGGCGTGACAGCGGACAGTGTGGACTACACCCTCTTCTACCAGGGGCAGGCCGGGTCTACGCTGAACTACTCCGATATCGCGACAACGGCTGCCAAGCACGGAGCGGAAATGGTCTCTGCGATTGTCGGGAACCAAGCCACGTTGAACGTGGATCAGGCTGTGGCCGCAGTGATGCTTGACAGCGGTATCGTGAATATCAACGACGATGTCGTCTTCAACGGCTACATCGCCGTGATAGGCGGCGACGGCCTGGACACCCAGGGCAACAAGGTGAAGGGGCAGATTGACACCACGAAAGTCGGCTATGCGCAGAATGCAGCATCCTCCACCACATTCACGGGTGCCCCCGTGGAGAATGGCGGCGTGCGCTTCACCTCTGAAGCCGGCTCTATCTTTGGCGGCGTGCGCGTGGATGCCAATGTCGCAACGGGTGAAGATCTCGATGAATACAGCATCGGCAACACCCGCTTTGCCGTGGGTGCCACCAAGGTGGAGATGACTGGTGCCACTGATGCCGTCATTGCCCATAGTGTGTTGGTGGACAAGGTGTACAACAGCGCGGAGAACGCCACAGGCCAGCTCACGCTTGGCAAAGGCGCACACGCCTACTATCTCAAGGAGGTTGTGGCCACTAGCGGTGATGTGGAGTTCCTCAATATGGCAGAGGCCAATGGTACCCAAGAAGGCAAGCAGACCTCCGTCTATCTGGACAAGGTGGAAATTGGTGCCGGCAAGACTGTGAGCTTCTATGAGACTACAGCGCCAGCCACCCCGGAGGAACTGGCAAAAGAGGCCGTTGTGACAGTGAAGAATACTCTCACAGCCGGTACGGGTGCCACCCTGAACTCTGATTTGGTGATGCAGGCGGGCTCCGTACTGAATGTCTCTGAGGCACAGGAATCATATGGTCTCACCATGGGTTCAAGCGTGTTCCTGAAGACTGGAAACCTGTTGGGAGAGAGTGACCTGACCCTTCTGGGTGGGCTTGAGTATGGCGAGTACTACTACCTGTTCAATGATGTGGAGGATCTTTACATCAACGGCGAACATGTGGACAAGCTGGACTTCCAGGATTGGCAGCACTTCGATCTGGATGCCAGCCAGGTGTACACAAACTTGGATACGCAGACCTACGCCTTGGTGTACAACTGGACACCGATCAATGGTTCCAACGTGGGCACAATCGCCATCACGATCATCCCGGAACCGACGACCGGCACGCTGAGCCTGCTTGCGCTGATGGCGCTGGCGGCCCGCAGAAGGAGGCACTGACATACTTCGCCCCGGAGGATGCGCTCGCCGCATCCGTATGCCTCGGCAGCTTGTCTCGGCGTAGCGCGCAGCGCGAAGACGGAAGCTTCAGCTAAGACGGGTCCGAGCGTTTTTATCCTTCGTGCAATGGGGGGGAATCGATTTTCGCGAAATTCGCATCGCAATGAGCAGCAACGCCTTGGAAGGTGAAAAGAAACCATTGGGACACATGTGGAAAATATGTGGCCGGCAAGGTATTGAAGTTGACAAAAGCCGCTGCGTGTGGTACAGGGAACGCATGCCTGCCTCTTGTAAAGCGCATCATGTGCTCTCCTCGTTTTCTGTTCAAAATCTTGGCCCCGTCAAGCAGTTTTCCGCAGAAAAACTTGGCATGATCAATGTTTTTCTTGGTGAAAATTCCGCCGGCAAGACCTACATGATGAAAATGCTCTATGCCGCTTGCAAGGTCATGGAAACATACAGGAAAGGAAAAAATGCGGATACCCTGCTTTCCTTGTTGGCAAACAAGCTTTATTGGACTTACCAGACTCCGGGATTGTCCAACATCGTGTCGCGTCACAGCCGTGGGGGTATGAAAGTCACGTGCAGAACATGCGGCGGCGACGATTTTGAACTCTCCCTCACAAACGGCGGAACCCTGCACGTGCCGGAACGAAAGGAACCGTTCAAGCGTGCCGGGATGAAAAGCAATTCCATTTTCCTTCCCGCAAAGGAAGTTCTCACCAGTTTTGATGTCATCGTCTCTTCTCGTGATGACAATCAGGAATTCGGTTTTGACGATACCTATTACGATTTGGCGAGAATTTTGCAGCGTCCCCCCAGCATGGGTAGAAATTTCCCCCATGTCGCCGAGGCCAGAGGCCTCATCAACGATATTTTTGGGGCCAAGGCAGCGTACGATGAACGCAGGAAGCGCTGGATGATTGCCAAGGGGAGGGATCGCCTGGAGGTCAGCGAGGCGTCGGAAGGCGTCAAGAAGCTTTCCATCCTGGATATCCTGCTGGGCAACCGCTACATTGGCCGCGGTTCCGTGATTTTCATTGACGAGCCAGAGTCCGCTCTCCATCCAGGTGCTGTCTCCAAATTCATGGATGCTATTCACCAGATGAGCAAGGACGGCATCCAGTTCGTCATGGCCACCCATTCCTATTTCGTCATCAAGAAGTTGGCCAATATCGCCACTCGTTTCAACATCGACATTCCCGTGTTCTCCTTCCAGGCCGATGTGGAGGGAAAACAGCTCCGGTGGGTAACGCAGAACATGAAAAACGGATTGCCGGACAATCCCATTGTCCGAGAATCTGTGAAACTTTATCAGGAAGACTTGGACCGCTGGATTTGACTATGACCAGAGACATTCGAGAGGAATCCGGCGTGATGCTGACCAGGAGGAGGGGCTTTCACCTGCTGAACCTGGAGGCGTTGCTCAAATGCCATCCTGTGGCTGATTGCCGGCAGCTCAAAACCCCGGAGCTGGCGCAGTGGGATGACGTCCAAATGTTCGTGCTTGAGGCCAAATCCTCATCGCCGAACCCCAACATGAATGCTCCCAGCGTGAAGTTGATGGCTGCGGCTGAGGCGGAAAAATGCCGTCTCCTTTCCAACTTTGAGCAATACCGCAGCAACCTGTACGCAAAATTCATCTCCGCCCTGGTTTGCATGGGGGAGGACGGCAAGCATGCCGTCTTGCAATCTCACCATGACCTGAAAGCCTACGTTGATGACGAGTCCGGGCTCACCAAACTCCATCTCTCAAAGCTTCAGAGCGTCCTGCTGCTTGTCCTTATCCCCGGCATGCCCAATGAATACCTACAGCCCATGCAAGACCGCCTCTATGATCACCCCCTCATGACCAAAATAAAGGCGCTTTTGCCATCCTGCGATTTCAGAGTCATCAACTCTGACAGCGCCACCCGCCTGAAATTGGCAAGGTGCCTCTGATTTCCTCATCTCCCGGAACCGCGCATCTATCCCCAGCCGCAAGGCGCACCATGCCTCATCCCTCCGCTGGCACGTCTTCCTCCTACGCATCTCCTCGCCTACCTGCCACCCGGTGACGGAAGTGACGGATTTTTCCGACTTGTGCTGAGCAGTGGAGCCGAACATAACCCTCCCTGCGGGGGTGACACACATTTTCCCCCTTCCTCAAGGTTGGGCAACGAGCCCGGCGAGTTTCCGGGGAGCAGGAACAAAGTGCTGCGAGGGACTATTTCTGTTGCTGACAGTTAGAGCTTTTGGCGTATTGTGTTGGTAATTAGTTGTCAGGTGTGGGCGGCGGCCTACAGTATTACGAATACTTACGCAAGCCAAATTTGCGAAAAAGACACAAAAATATGCAGTTTAGGCAGTTGCTTAACTTTTCCTAACCACATTCCAGAGCAGCCGGGCTATTGCGAATTCGCATAATTCCGTAGGGAAATCGACTGCTTTCATGCATACAGTATTCGTAATACTGTATGCTTCCCCCGTAACGTGCGTGGTGAAATTTGCCCACACGCTGTCAGTTTTAACCAAGAAACAAACAAAAACACACTGGATAACCGTTATGAAACTTAGACTCCCGCACAAGTTCCAGGCTGCCCTCATGGCCGCCCTCGCTTCGGTTTCCTTCACCACCCTTAGCACCGCCTCTCTCGGTGCTGCCTTCTTCCTCGGTCACCAAACCTTTGCTGAGGATGCCGCCGATGAATCAACAGACGACACCGGTGCCACCATCAACATCGGCTATGCAGACCTCAATGAAGGCGAAGTTGCAGGTGAAGACGCAGAGGGAATCATCGGAGAACAAACTGCAAAAACCCCCAACGAGGTCGGCTCCAACGGCTCTGTCGGCAGCAATGCTGGGCTTCTGGCAACCGAGACCGCCGACATTGATGAGACTGCGCTTGATGCCGTGGCCGGTTCCGGCCAGCAGGACACCGTCTCCGGCACTGCGGATGCCACCCCTGCGGAAAACCTCGGCTTCACCGCCAACCCCTACGCCACCGGCGCGGAATCCTCTAACGGTTCGGACTCCGTCTCCGAGGTAACCCCCGCCGCTGCGGCCGCTGTGCCGACCACGGGTTCCCTGCAGCAGGCCACCGCGGAGTCCACCTCCACCGGCACCAATAGCACTCCCAACGGCACCTCCGGCCTCTCCGTCGGTTCCGGCCTCGGGTCCATCGGTGGCGGAAGCTTCGGTGCGAGCTCTTTTGGAGCCATCTCCACGCCCCTTGCCACGGGCCTTTCCGTGGATACCGGCTCTTCTGGCTCGAACGACCTTGCACCCATAGCTGTCGTTGGTGATGCAAGTGCTGCCACCAGCGTCCTTTTCAATTTTAGCGGAGACGATTTGTCGACTCATAAAACAGGTGATCACACGTATGTTTGGGGAGCCTCCGGCAGCATCCAGGCTACGCTTACCGCGGGTGTTGACTTGGCAGGTGCTACATACGAAGATACAGCGGTCAGTTACGATACCGGCATTGACGGTAATCATTTCAACAATTTTACGGGTGAAAATATACTATCAACGCTCGGCACGCTTGTGTACGCATCCTCCGGCAATTTGACGCTCACTCTGTCGGGCCTGGAAAACGGCGGCAAATATAATGTGGCGTTGCTCACTGGATATAGCCCCGACACGGGCACCTGGAATACATTGACCACCACCAATGATTATTTGGAAAGCCACTTTGCTATGGGAGCGGAAAAAATCGCGAAGGCCAATCCCTCCGCGTATGAAATTTCTTCCATCGTAGCAGATGCAAACGGCAGAATAACCTTGACGGTGAATCGCAAAGCTCACCGCACCTCGCTTTTCGGTGTGGCTTTGCAGGAAGTTGTCACTCTAACTTGGGCGGGTACTGATGCTGCGCACATGTGGACGAACGATAGCAGCACGCCTTGGGTCGGCGGTACCTTTACCAGCGGCAGCGGTTCCAATGTCGTATTTGACAGTTCTGCCGCCAACAAAGAGGTCCTCATCCAATCCTCCATCACATCGGGCTCCGTGACCGTCTCCGATGACTACACGTTCAATCAGTCCGGCAGCGGTTCCCTGAGTGCCAGTGCCATTCAAATTGCTTCCGGCCGCACCCTCGCGGTGAGCGGCGGAGCCGTGACAACCGGCAGCCTTTCTCTGGGCAGCGAATCTGGCGTGGATGTGGATGACGGGTCCTCCCTGATCATCACCGGCACGTTGAACAATTTCTCCGGCAAGGTGACGGGCGACGGAGCCCTGCACCTGAACCTCAACACCGACCCGACGGTTGATGGCACCATCACCTTGACTGAGGGTTCCAACATCAAGGATATATATCTGGACAGCGGCTGCTTTGCCATCAACCGGAACAACAGCACACCCGTTTCCAACCTGCGCGGCGCGAACCTGCACCTGAACAACCAGACCTTCGTGGTGCGCAACGGCGCGGGTGCGGGCACCTTCGGCAGCGGGGACACGGTCATGCTCACCGGCGACAACATCCTGCGGGTGTACGGCAGTGTGGGTGGCACCACCGTGCTGGCGACAGACTTTATCCAGGAGGGAAGCAACACCGCCACCCTGCAGCACACGGATGGCGGCACCATCACTCTGAGCGGCACCATCACGCTTGACCAATGGAAGAGTGCGGCCGGCACCACCGTCTTCACCGGCAACGTCACGCTGAACCACCTGTACGGCGGCGGCGGCAATACCACCCTGGGCAATGGCAACGTGACCACTATTGGCCAGCTGCGCCTTTCCGAGCAGGGAGTAGGCAACCTGACCGTGGATACCGGAGCCGTATTGAACATCACGGGGAGTGAGAACGGCCAATCCACCGGTGCCAGCATCCTTCTGGCCCACTGGCCGCAAAACTCCACCCTCACCCTCAACGGCGGCACCATCAATGCCGAACAGGCAGACGTGAACCTGAGCTGGGACGGCACCGGCACCTTTACCGCCACCTCCGGCACGGCGCGCGTCAAGGGCATAGACGGCTTGGCAAACGGCGGCAACCGCAAGGGCATCTTCAACCTGGGAGCCGAAGACAGCGGCTCCGCCACCGTGGTGCTCGGTTCCACCGGCTTGAAGGATATGGGCGGCAACGTGGTGCTCAACCTCGGCCAGGGCACCCTGGGCGCTTCTGACAATTGGTTCCTCTCCACAAGTGGCGGCACGGCTGTGAACGCCAACTTCATCGGCACCGGCACCGGCACCACCATTGACACCTCCACCTATACCATCACCTTTAACAACGGCACCACCGGATCTGGCAACATGACCGTGGCCGGCAGCACAGGCGGCAAGCTCGTCCTCAACGGCGGCGGCGACCGCACCGGTGCCACCACTGTACTGAACGGAGCCACGCTTGAAGTGCACAATGCCAACGCGCTGGGCACAGGTGCGGTGACCGTGAACACTGGCGGTACGCTGAATTTGACCAGTTCTGTTAGTACAGGCAGCCTTTCCGTAGCAAGCGGAGCCACGCTCAAGTTTGCTGGTGCGGACATGCTCACCGTGACCGGCGACCTCACGCTCGCCGGCAACCTGGATGTCAGCCGCATTGCCTATAGCGCGGGCTCTACTGTAACCCTTGCCTCCTACACGGGTACGGCCAACTATGCCGGTGCCACCATCACCGGTTTGGCTGCCGGCCAGTCCGGCACCCTGGGCACTGATGCCAACAACCATCTCACGCTCACGTTCGATACCCCCCCCACGCCCAAGGAGGGTACCTTCCATCTGTACATCCTCACCGGCCAGTCCAACTCGCTGGGCGCAGTGAAGGGCAACCCCTTGTCTGCCGATTTGTTGGCAGCGTACCAATCCCAGAATGTCAAGATGTGGGATGCCAACATGGGCGGCTCAGTAACCGGCGGTGACAACATGGAGACCGCTTGGAACAATGAAGGCAAGACCTGGATCGACCTTCAGCAATCCCGTACTCCGGGCAGTAACGTAGCCGGAACGGATTGGGAGGGATTGACCTACCCTGCTTCTTTGGTGAGCATATGGGGGGGCAGCCTGGTTATGGGGCCGGAATATGGATTTGGATACATGCTGGAGAAGAAGGGCTGGTTCCTTGAGGGCGATGACGGCTTGGGTGTTATCAAGGCCTCCCGAGACGGAGGTGGCGACAGTAACTGGGAGAAGGGACAAAAGGGGTACAACACGCTTCTCAATTCCATTATGCTGGCTTTGAATGAGGCGGAGAAACAGGGTTATGAAACCGTTTCTCTCGATGGTTTGATGTACCTGCAAGGCGAGTCCAACGGCAGCGGCGGCACAGGCGTGCAGGAACGCTATTTAGCTTTGCTCTCTAATCTGAAGCAAGACTTGGTCGACGCCGGCTACGACGCCAGCAAGCTGACATTCGATACCAACAGCGTTCTGGGCGAAATTGCCAGCTGGGCGCAGACCGATATTTCCGAGGGTAATGAGAGGAGCGCCGGGAACACCCGCCAGATGCAGGAGGAGCTTGCCGCCTCTCGTGATGACATCGGCTTTGTATACACCCGTGATTTGGAGAAGATCACCCCGGACGACGGCATGGGCGTTCACTACAACGGCGAGTCCCAGCTCACTATTGGCGCCCGCTACGCCTACGCCTTTGCCGTGCAGAACGGGATTGACGTGAGCGTGGAACTGACCGGCGGCGTGAAGGGCATTGTGCGCGGCGCCAACGATGAGGTGTCGCTGACCGCTGCCTCAGCCTGGTGGGGCGGAACCGCCCCCACTGCAGACCAGGTGGCCGTGTGGGATATTTCCTCCGTGAGCACGCCGAGCGCTGCCGTGTTGCTGGCCGGAAAGGGCAACTACATTGGCACCGGCGACATCTGGACCGTGGGCGGCATCGAAATTCAGGATGCCTACAAGAAGCATGTCACCATCAAGGGCGGCACTTTGTCCATCGGCGCTTCCGGCATTGAGCTTCAAGGCGGTGATTTGAGCATTTCCTCTACCATCGAGGCACGTGCCACGCAGACGTGGAACACCGTGTATACCCCGACTGGCGGCACGCAGCAAAACCACCAGCTCACTACCAGCGGTACCGTGAACATTGCAAGCGGTGCCACGCTGACAATCGCGGGTGATTCCCAGTGGCAGTTCAACGTGGTGCAGGGCACGGGCAGTCTGGTTATCGGAGATAGTGTAACCCTCTCCATGACTGAAGCAGATCTGGGCCAGCATGCGGTTGGCGGCAGTGGGTACTCCGACGGCAACAACGGTTTCCTTACCGGCCGTTTCGACCTGATTACCCTGACAGGCGATGGCACTATCGATGTGAATCTGAGCAGCATTTCCAAGGCGGATGCGCTGGCCGACAAGAATATCACCTTGTCCCAAGATGGCAAGATGCTGCAGATCCTGAACGGTGAATCCAAAGTTTACCATGTGCGCGACGGCGTGGTGGTGTACAACACCGCTCCGCGTATCACAGAGGCCACGAGCATCGACATCAGCGACATGGGCTCCACCGGGGCCACGCTGGAGCTCGGCACCGACTTGGCGAGCGGGGTCACCATCACCTCCTCCGGCAACGGCGGCGCTGTCAAGATTGACAACGGTGTTATCCTGAAAAAGGCATCACTCAACTCGTTGGAAGCTGGTGTTGTTTTGAAGGGTAGTGGCACGTTTGCTTTGAACGCAGGGGAATCGACCTTAGGTGGAAATGTGAGCATAGATCCGTCTATGTGGAATGGTTATGTATGCCTAAGCGGTACTCAACAAAATCTTAATCTTGAGAATCTGAACGGCTTGAACAGCGCCGTGGAATTTCGCGGCGCTACGGGATATTTCAACTCGCTTAATGATAACCAAACTGCCACTTTCCGCAACGATGTGCTGATGACCAATAGCGATGCGGGCTACGCTTTAGAGCTGAGCTCAGGGTATACGAGGGTCAATACGCATTATGTGTTTGCAGGAGATGTAAGTGGTTCGGGTACGCTTCATTACACTAACGGCAACTCTGCTGCAAACCGCCTTACTTTCAGCGGAGACGTTTCTGGTTGGACTGGAAATATCAACATAGAAAACAGCGGTGCTGGTGATATGTCAAAGAATCAGTCCCCGGCTGAGCTTCGCTTTGCAGGGAATGCTCATGAGGTGAATGTCAATATCAATAGAACTGGCGGGAGTATGGCTCTTGCCGCAGATACAGATGTTGTGTTCTGCGGAATAATCAACGGTATCAATAAAGGCTTGCATACAGCTCCGGGAGTACGAGTCACTTTTGCCAATACAACAAATATTAGTGGTGACTCCAATATTGGCGGTACCGTATACAACGGTGGAACAATGACCTTGGGCGGCACGGTTACCGTGAACGCCGGCGATTTGAGGGGCTTTGAGCTGTACAAGGCCGGCACGCAAGAGGAGTATTCCGGTGCGGGCACCTATGAGGGAAGCGGCTATCTGACAACGAACAGCCAGTATTACCTGGTCAAGAATGAGACAGGTGCCACGCTCAATTTTAATGCCTCCGCAAGCGGGGAGGGTATCACCGTTACTACTGCGGAGGATGGTGTGAGCCGCGTATTCCAAAGCTCCAATCCAGGAACGGTGTACTACGTCAACAAGGACCTTTCGTACGCCAGTGCAGAGATGCTTGCCAAGACCACCGCGTATGTGGTGGCAGAGAACCACACATTCCAGGCCTCTGGCGCCAATCTTGCCGGCAAGGATCTTATCTTGGAGCAGGGGAGTACTTGGCAATCCAATGTGACCACCAGTTTCAACGATCAGCAGGTGCAGGCCCTGATTCTGCATGGTGACGCTGCCGTGACAGCGGATGGCAACTGCAGTATCGCCGGCACCTCCGCTACCGGGGCCTCCTCCATGAGTTTGGGCGGGTACACGCTTTCCGTGAATGGCAACAACCACTTTGCCCTGTTCAACACCACGGCGGCGGATGCCGGCACCATTCAGGTGAACAACGGCGGCTTCCTGCAGGTGGGACACTCCCAAAAAACCTCTTCTGCAGATCTCAAGGATGTGGTGGTGAACATTTCCAGTGGTGGTCACCTGACCGTGGACAACGACTCCACCATTACCGTGGAGGGCTTTGAGGGCAACGGCACCATTCAGAAGGACGGCGGCAACGGAGGCACCATCATCATAGAGAGCACCTTGGGCAACCACACGTTCAACGGTTCAATCCTCAATGATGGCTCGAAAAACGCCACCACGCCAAACCTGGTGATGTCAGCGGTGAGCACGGGTACGCAGGACATCGCCTTGTCCGGCAACACCGTGTTGGGCATGGTGACTGTGAACGGCGGCGTGCTGAATCTCTCCAGCGCGGGTGCCCTTGCCACCGGCGGCGTGACGGTGAATGCCGGCACGCTGGGCTTGGCATCTGCCATGACCACCTCTGCCGGTATGACCGTGGCGACCGGTGCCACGCTGGCTTTTGCCGGTGCGGAGATGCTCACCGTGGGCGGCACGCTCACCCTGGAGACAGGTTCCACGCTGGATTTGGCACGTCTCTTTGCAGCACAGGAAGCACCGGTGCAGGCCAACCTCTTGCAGTCCGTGCAGAACTCCAACGGCCCGCTCGCCATCGGCGGCAACACCGGTGACAGCGGCCTGCTCTCCGGCGGGCTCCTCGGGGCTGCAGCACCTGCTCCCGGCGATTATATCCTGGCCACGGCCAACAATATCAGTCTGGCCGACAACGTGAACCTGAGCAACATTGCAGAGGGCTACACCGGCACGCTCAGCAAGGAGACAGCCGATGGCGGCTACAACCTCATCCTCACACTTGCCACTACCTCCAATGACCTGATCTGGGACAACGCCCAGAACAACAACATGTGGGATGTTGCCACGCTCAACTGGCACGCTAGCGGTACAAGTCAGCCCGGTACTCAGCACTTCGCCCAGAACGACAACGTTATTTTTGAAGCAGGTGCCGGTACGGCGGTGCTTCAGCAAGCCACCACGGTTGGCACCATGACGCTGCAGAGCGGTTCCAATGTAACGGTTGATACCAATGGCAACAGCTTGGCAACGACAACCCTGACGTCCCACGGCGGTTCCCTGACCAAGACCGGCGAGGGTAGCATGACAATTGAAAACGCCGTGGCTCTCACCAGCACCGCCGGAACTGCAGACAAGGCCAAGCTCTCCGTGACTGGTGGCGAGCTGCACATCAAAACCACCGGCACTACTATTGATGGCAAAAGCCTGGTTCGCGGGACGGAGGGAGAGGATGGTGACACGAACGCCTTCACGCAGCTTTTCAAAGGTGCGGCAATACCTGTTACCGGTGACGGCAAGTTGGTGCTGGAGGGCAATATCAATGCAGTAGACCATAACGAAAATATCGGGAATTTGGATTCCGGTGTTTCTGCCCTCAAGGTAACCGGCGATGTTACCATCAATGCATGGGGTAGCGCAAACTATCAACTGAAAGACCACAGCATGGAGGTGGGTGGCAATTTCTGGCTCAAGAACCACCAGAACCTTAGCATTGCCGGCGGCAATCTGGAAGTGGGCGGTTCTCTCACGCTGGCCCACCAAGGAAATACGGCCTCTGGAGATACGGACTACCGCGCTGCAGTCACTGCCACGGGTGGCAGCACTGTGAAGCTCGGTGATATCAAGTTCTACAGCGGCGACAACTCCGTGGGCCTGACGGACAGCACGGTGACATTTACGAAGGATAGCGGCAACGTGCTTTCCCGCATCGGAAACTCCGCCAGTGCCGCTGCCAACACGGTGACGCTGACCAACGATACCCTGGTGGCCCAGGAGAACAGCTGGACGATGAATGCCATGACCGGGAACGACAATACCACGGTTACGGTTTCCGGTGCCACCAAGCTGGACATTGGTGCGGACAAGAGCATCACCATCGGCGGTGCAACCATAGGCGGCAGCATGGACTTTGGAAGCTCGGAGGGCAGCCTGGTTCTGAACGATTCCACCGTGGCTGCCACCGGGTTGAATGTCATGGGCGGCAACGTGACTTTTGGCGGCACAACTACTCTGCTGGCAGACAAATCCCGCACCGAGTACTATCCCGTGGATCCTGCAACCAACGGTTGGCTTGAAGAAAAGGCAGACGTGTGGGTGGTGGCCTCCGGGATTAACGAAGACACGGATTTCCATTACGACCAAGCAGCTGTTTTCAAGCACGGAAGCGATACACTGACGGCAAGTGTGAAAAACGGGGATTTGGTGGCCGCAGGACCGCGCGTGCAGGCAAGCAACGTGTACTATATCGGCGAGACTGGTACAGTGTACCAAAATCTCGATTCTGCCTATCAAAACGCCGCCGCCTTTGACGTTGGTGCGGGCAAGACGTTTATTGCTACCGGAAACAATCTCAATGCTAAGGAGCTGATACTGGAATCGGGTTCCACCTGGATGATTAATTCCGCAACAGGTTTCAATCTTCGTCAGCTCCAGACCCTGACCCTCAATGGCGATGCCATGGTTCAAGCCAACGGCAATGCAGCCCTCATAGGCTCCAATTATAGTCCAACCACCTTGAACATGGGCGGCAACACGCTGACCGTGCAGGGTAGCGGTCACCTTGCCATGCACAATACCACGGCAGCAGATGCCGGCACTATAGCCGTGAAGGGGGGTGTCCTTCAAGTGGGACATGACGGTCGGCAAGTCTCAACCAATCTCAAGGATGTGACGCTGAATTTCTCCGAACAAGGCAAACTCTGGCTTGCCGCAAACTCCACCATTACGGTGGAGGGCCTGGAAGGCGAGGGCTCCATTGACCATGAGGGGGAGGCTAAAGGCACGATTGTCATCGAGAGCAATCTCCGTGAGGAGTACTCCTTCACCGGAACCATTAGCAATGACAAGAACCTGGAAATGGCATCCGCCAGCACGGGCACGCAGAATCTCAACCTGACAAGCACCACTACGCTGGGCACTGTGAATGTGAATGGCGGAACGTTGAACCTATCCTGCATCGGCATCCTGACCACAGGAACCGTAACGGTGGGTGATGCCGGCACTTTGGGGTTGGCTAATACCATCAACACATTCAACGGCAGCCTGACGGTCGATGGAACGCTGAAACTTTCCGAATATGGGTCAGACGCCGTCACTGTCACCTCCCTTACCTTTGGCAGCGGGGCCACGCTGGATTTGACTGACTTGACCGGTATCACAGGACAGGAAACGGCACCTATCATCTTGGTGAAGGGTGGGAGCATCGATGCAGGCAACCTCGGCAGCGTTGTTGTTGATTTCGCCCCATCGATTGCGAAAGAGTACAGGTTGAGCGTGTCTGGCACAGATTTGGTGTTGACTTTCGCCGGTGCCGCCAGGGACTTGATATGGGACGGCGGGACAGACCTTTGGGATGTAGACACCACCGCCCATTGGCACACAGCTGATGAGGAACCGGGGGCTTCCCGCTTTGTCGCAAACGATAACGCGACCTTTGCCCAGGGCGTGTCTACCGCCAAATTGGCGACAGACATCACCGCAGGCAGTGTGGTGGTGCAGAGCGGTGCAGAGGTGACCCTCAACAGTGCAGGCGGCACTTCCCTGAGCGCTGTTTCGATGAACGTGAACGGTGCCCTGACCAGCAATGTGAACCTGGTTGTCGAATCGGGCATTGCAATTGCAGCCGGCTGCAGCCTGACCACCAACGCAGAATTGCACGCCTCCTCAATCTCCGTTGCCGCCGATAGCGCCTTGACCGCTGCCGGCAGCACGGATTATGAATTGAATGCCACGCTGAGCGGTTCCGGCAGCTTTACGAAGACCGGCGATAGCACCATTATCTTGGGCGGTGACAATTACGCCTCGGAATACCAGGGAGCTATCGTGGTTGATTCCGGCATATTGAAGTTGGGTCACAACAATGCGTTGGGAAAAGCTTCATCCATTACCGTAAATCAGAACGGCACGCTGGATGTCAACGGCAAGGGCGATGGCAATACCCAGTGCTATGATATAACACTTGCAGGTGGTACCCTCACGAACTCTGTGAACGGCCCTTCGCAGGGCTCCAAGCAGCTTCTGAAGGGAATTACTTTGACTGCTGATTCAACGGTGTCCGGCACCGGGCAGTACGGCCTGATTGCCAGCGGCTACGGGCAAACCAACCTGAATCTTGACAGCTACACCTTGGAGAAGACAGGCACTGGCACCTTCTTCATGACGAATACCACCGCCACTGGAACCGGCACGCTCAAAATCTCCCAGGGGGCTGTGGATTTCAACCAGTCCAAACCTGAATCAGGCGCCTTCGGCGTGAATATCGAGATGGCTGGTGGCCGTGTTACCAGCACTCTCAATCTCGGCAAAGATATCCGCATAACCACGACAGATGCGCACTCCTCCTTTGAGGCGAATCTCAACCTGAAAACCTATACCGCCACCTTTGACGGCAGTGAGAACCTGCCGGTTAGCAAGGTGATTTCCGGTAGTGGCTCAATAGTGAAGGCGGGTACAGGCACCCTGACGCTCACCGGGGCCAACACATACACTGGCAGTACAGCGGTGAACGGCGGCACGCTGTTGGTGGGCGGGGCTTCCTCGCTGACTTACACTAGCGGGGTTACGGTGAACTCTGGCGCTACCCTGCAGTTCGATGCCGCACTCGGAGCCAATGCTCGCTCCAGCAGTATCACGGTTGCCGGTAGCTCTGACAGCCTGCCTGGCGGTACGCTGACATTTGGTGGTGTGGATGACAACGCCCTGAACGTGACCGGCGCCCTGACTTTGGGCAGTGGTTCCGTGCTGGATGTTAGCAATCTGAACCTCACGGATGAGGTTGGCCGGGTGATCCTTGCCAAGACGACAACGGGTGTGTCGCCCGCGGACTTGGCATCCGTGACTGTCGAAGGCCAGGGCGGCTATGGCTACACGCTGGCCCTGGATGGCAACAATCTCGTGCTGGACTACGAAAGCTTCATCAAAACCCTGATATGGCGTGGAGCCAGCAGCAATGTATGGATGAACGAAAGCAGAGAAGAAGGAACCAATAAGAACTGGTACACGGCGAACAACCCGGGTACTAACATACCTTTCTCTGATTACGACCGCGTACGCTTTGCCTCCAATGCCACCGTGCAGTTGGGATCCGATATTGTATCCGGCCGAATGATTGTGGACAGCAACAGGAGCGTGACCATTGATACCAAGGGGCATGCCCTGAGCGTGGACTACATCGAGGGATCGGGCGGCAGTCTCACCGTGAAGGGCTCGGACGAACAGGCCCAGGGAACCGTCATTCAGGGCAATACGACCTTGAAGAATTTGACATTGGACGACGGAACCGTTTCCTTGGGTGGCCACACCGAGGTGAGCGAGAAGTTGACCGTGAAGAACGATGCGGATGTAACGGCGAATGCCTCCCTGTCGACGAAGGCGCTTGATATTTCCGGCGGCAGCGCGGTGAACCTGGCCGCAGGCGGCACCGCATCGACCACCAAGGTGGAGGGTGATTCAACCCTCACCGTGGGGGCAAACTCCTCCATGGGCCAGCTGACGCTCAACAGCGGCACGGTGACCAACAACGCCACCCTGACGCTGAGCAACTCTCAGGATACGCTGGTGAGCGGGACCTCCCGAATCACCGGCACAGGCACCACAGTCACCACCGGCATTCAGCTGGCAGACAACAGCACACTGACCATCGATGGCGGGCAGACCGTGAGTATCACGACGGATCACGGTATCATCGGCGGCACCGGCAATGGCTCCGTGCTCACGCTGGGCAACGTCACCATGACGGGAACGGCCTCTTGGTCGGTGGCCGACACCGTGGATACCGTCAACCTGACCTCCACCACGGGTAGCGAAACGGTATTCGACACGAACGCCCACAGCGTGACGGTGGATGCCGGCATGAGCGGCACGGGCAACTTGACCAAGGCAGGCCATGGCACGCTGACCCTCAATGGTAGCAACAGTTTCAGCGGTGACACCACGATTTCGGGCGGCACCCTGAAGGTGAACAAAGCCGATGGTTTGACGAGTTCCGCGAATGTAAGCGTGGCGGACGGAGCCACGTTGTGGTTCAACTCACCCACCACCGCGAACATCTCCGGCAACACTGTGATTGCAAACGGCGGCATGCTGCACCTGGGCTCCGAGAACGCTTTGGCCACCACGGGAACCCTGACGTTCAACGACACCTCTGTGCTCAACCTGAGCGGTCTGGAGATTAAACAAGACCAGACGGAGTATGTGCTTGCCAGCGGGCAATCCATCACCCTGTCCAGCGGGTTTGATATGAATGACGTCATCGTGGAGTACGGCACGCACCCTGCAACCGGCCACAAGCCCAGTATCTCTGTGCGCACCAACGAAACGAAGGGTGTTCAGGAGCTGGTGCTGGCCTACGATGTCATCAATTCCAACACGCTGTACTGGAACGGTGGTACCGCCAATTGGACCGATGCCAACGTGTGGCACGATAAGCAAAGCAAATCGCCCACCACTTTTACCGAGTACGACGATGTGTTCTTTGACCCCGCCGAGTACTCGGATCCGGCTGCCGCCTCAGTGCAGGCCAATGTGACACAGAACACCAATGTCCATGATATGAACATTGTGGCGAGGGAGGGCGAAGGCGCTGCCAAGAACACGGTGAACGTGGTGGTGAACACCGGCAATACTCTGACCGTGGATTTCTTGAATGCAGATGATAACACGGAATTTATCAAGCAGGGCGCGGGCACTGCCAGTGTGGGAATCAAGGACCCGCACTTTGGCGCCGATATTTCCGTGACCGATGGCACGCTGACTACCCAGTTCCTCGACATGGCCGGCAACGGTATGGTGGTAGACGGCAATATCACGAGCACGGGTGGTACGCTGAATATTGAGGTGGGTCGAGTCGAGACCCCGACAAACGTGGAATTCACGCAGAGTGTATCTGGTGTGAAGGACTTCATTGTGAATGAGGGGTCCAACGCCACCTTCTCCGGCCAGGTCACGGTGCCCAACGGCCAGGATATCTATATGGATGTGGCAAACGATGCCTCTGTAACATTTAAGGAGAATGTCAGTTTGGCCGCCAACAACTGGATTATGCAGGGCGACGGTACCGTTAATTTTGACGGACATGTGGATATTTCCGAGGTGACGGGCAACTTCAACCAGCTAAACGGGAACGTGAATGTCAATTTCAACGGCGTCCTGAATACCGTTGCTAGCCAGATTAACATTCGACTCGACCCCGGCACCAATCTCTATATCAACGAACTGGATTTGCTCAACTCTGATCAGCTTGCTCTGTACTTCACGTTCAAGAACACTTATGGTACGCAAGTAGACCGTGACAGTGTGCAGATAGACAAGCTGGTGATTGATGGCTCCCGCGGCATCGGCACGAATGTGTCCAGTCTCGATGGCTTGGAAGACTATCAGGCCGGCGGCGATATCAACATCAGTCAGCTTGTGAATGCAAAGGGTGACACTTCCAATGACATTGCACGTCTCTGCAATTACGTTTCCCGCCTCCAGTCGAAAGTCACATCCGGTGGCTGGGGAATCGCGCAGGTATTCAACCTGGGCGGGGCCACAGAGGAGGGTAGCGCCTTCGAGGGCATCATCCGTTTGCAGGATAGCAACAACACAGAAAACTGGTATGGTACGGCGGATGCCCACAAGAAGACGGTTGTTGTGCTGAATGACGAGTATGTGGCTTCCGAGGCTGTCATTGAGCTGAAGAACTACAGCAACTACAGCGACTTTGGCATCGGCATCAACACGGAAAACGCCAAGGTGACGGCCATCGAGGACTATAACGGCCATGCCATACAGAGTGGCAACTACGCCAAGGTGTTCTCTGGAGCGATGGACACGGCCAACACGGCTGTCCCTCAATCGGACGACACGCTGCGCACGCTGGAACTCATCGGCGAGAAGGACGACACAGCCGATACGGTACACAGCACCTCTGCGGGTGTGGACAAGAACCTGAACATTGTGAAGGAAGGCGTGGGCACGCAGGTGTTCTCCGGTGATTCCTCCAAGTTCAACGGCAGCATCGATGCCCGGGACGGCGTGCTGAAGTTCCTGAACACGGCCAGCTTGACGGTTCAAGACCTGACACTGGCAGCCAACGGCACCGCCACAGACGGTACGCTGGCCGTGCGCTCCGATGCCGCAGGCAGCAACGTGGGTATGGCATCGGTGCACGGCACCTTGAAGGCCAACAGCGGGGCTGTGTTGGATTCCAATCTCACCATGGCTGCGGATTCCGTATTGGATGTGCGCAGCACGCTTACTACAAAGCAAGGTGAGTACGCCGACAAGACGGATTACGTAGGCGGCCTGAATATGCTGGGCAACAGCCTCACGCTGCAGAGCGGTGCCTACCTCTCCGATGCGGACCGCAGCGCCCTGTTGTCCATGCAATGGGGTGAGCGCTACGAGCTTGCGTATGGTCTGAGCAGCTTGACGTTGGGCTCTACCACCTACACAGATCCCATCGAGTTCGTGCGAGAGGACTACGAGCATAGCAACATCGAAGCTTCCCAGTACTTCGCGAACCTGCAGGAGTCAGACTACTACATCTGCTATTCGGGCTCCAATAATCCTGGCGCAGGTGGCAATGTGGGTACGCTTTACATCTTCAAGGCACCGGAACCCACCACAAGCACGCTGAGCCTGCTGGCGCTCATGGCGTTGGCGGCCCGCAGAAGGAGGAAGTAGCCGGAGAAAGATTTCGGTTCCCGTTTGTTTGTGTTTCGGGAACCGAAAGGGGGCGCTTGGTATCGGAAGTCCCAAGCGCCCCCGCTTCTACAAGAGGACATATCCAAATAGCGGCTAATCAATTCCAAGATGCGTTTCATGGCAGGCAGCGGCGGTGCAGAAATGAGCACGCGTGCGTATCTGGAAGCGTTCAGCCCGCCCAAGGACGCGGCGAGAACGCGGGAGAAGCGTCGGCAGGTGCATGCCGCCTTCCTGGAGTATCTGGGAGAACAGGCGGAGCGCCCGCTGAGCGCCCTGATGCCGGAGCACTGCATGAGCTTTTTCCAGGAACGCGCGCAGAGCATGTCGGCCACCACGCTGCGGGCGTACCGCGCCTACCTGAACTTTGCGTTTGATGCGGCGGTGGAGCGCGGGCTGTTGAGCGAATCTCCCATGCAGGTGGTACCGCTGCCGCCGCGCCGCACGCAGGCTGCGGGAGAGGACACGGCATTCAGGCCGGATGAGGTGCAGCGCATGCTGGCGGAGTTTCCGCCGGAGTACCGCGCGCTGGTGGGTCTGCGGGTGTACTGCGGCGGGCTGGGTATCACGGCGTGCCAGAACCTGCGCCGCTCCCAACTGAACCGTACGGCAAACATGCTGATGATCAAGAACACGGATGGGCGCGGGGGCTATATCGCACACTTCCTCCCCCCGGAGTTCATCCGCCTGCTGGACGACATTGCCCAGCCGGATGACGAGTATATTCTGCAAAGGTTGCAT
>JAZLHB010000178.1:0-6724 GCA_045616565.1 Akkermansia sp.
CAAGGCTACGGCGTGACGAGGCGGGGGGGCTCCACTATCCCGTTGCTCATTACGAAAACTTCCAAGATTCGCTTCGCGTACCATCCACCCCACCGCATGAATTCATAGGTTCCAAAAAATCATTGGGACACATGTGGTGAAAAAATACGCGCACGGCACTGGTGGTCGTAATCGTCCAGCATGCGCAGGGATGCGGCATACTGTTGCACCACATCCAGCACCTGCGCGGAATCCAGCTGGCTTTCCACGCGCCGCATGACATTCAGCACGCAGGACAAATCTTCCAGGCGGCGCCGGTTGGCGGCGTAGCCCTGCATCAGGTACTGCCTGAGAACGCCGTTCGCCCAGCGCCTGAATTGGACACCGCGTGCGGATTTCACGCGGTAGCCCACGGAAATGATCATGTCCAGGTTGTAATAGGCAACGAGGTAGGTCTTGCCATCGGCGGCAGTTGTCGCAAAATTTGCGACAACTGAATCTTCCAGCTCTTCTTTCAATGCGTTGGAGATGTGCTTGCCGATGGTTTTGACGTCTCGGTCGAAGAGTTTAGCCATTTGCTGGCGGTTCAGCCATGCGGTCTCCTGGTTGGCATCTACAATAACCGGGAGCACCAGCTCTCCGTTCCGGAAAGTCAGTTGGGTGGAAATCTGGGTGTCGGGCATCTTCATGGGAAAACACATCACCGGTTATTGTCATGCCGGAAGCGCCTACTCCTCCGGATACAGGGGGCGGGAGCCGTACGGGTTGTTGGTGCTTTGCGAGGAGAAGGCGAGAAACGGCGCCAGGCCCAGCGGGCCGAACAGGGGGACGAGCAGGAACAGCAGCAGCAGGGTGGTCAGCCCGGCATCGTGCAGGCGGCGCGTGGCAGCGGCCAGCAGCGCCACCCCGCAGTAGAGCATGAGCACAAAGGAAACCTGGTAGACGTTTTCCTGAATGGCGAAATATGCGCTGTTGGCGACGCAGGAGTTGATGATGACGAGCGCGATGAAGAACAGGAACACTGCGAGCAGGAAGAACCAGAACTCCGCGCGGCCGGAGCGGCCGGAGAAGCGCACGGCGCGCCGCAGGCACGCTTTCGTGGCGCTCGCGAGGTTGTACTCTGTTGCGGGCATGGGGAAGGCGGCGATGCGCTGCCACCCCTCCATGCCGGGGCGCCAGAAGATGGTGTTGGCGGTGATGGGGCCGGAGCGCACGATGTCCGCCACCTGTTCGGCGGAAAAGGGGCCCCGGCGCTCGCCGCCAAGCTCTGCTATGTAGTGCGGTATCATGAGATGAACTGCCGGATGAAGGGATCAAAGCCCCTGCGCTCCGCGGGTTTGATATCGTAGAAGGCGGCAATGGCGTCCAAGTGTTCCTTGGTGCCTTTCTCCGCCTGCAGATCCTTGAGAAGCTGCTTGGCAAGCTCCTTGTACTCGGAGATGGGGATGTCCTTCCAATGGCGCGGGCCGCGTGCGCGGATGAGCACCTTGGGGACGTCCTCCCCGGCCTTGATGAGCAGGGTGTGCTGGGTGCCGTCCGCACCCTTTTCCCGCTTGGCGGTGAAATCTCCCTGTTTGCAGCATGCCTTCACAAGCTCTTGGATGCGCGCGGTGGCCTCTTTGTTCAATTTCGCGAGCCCGGCGAACTCGCAGATGCGCTTGCAGAGGAACTCCTGCGTCATGGGGGCCTCCTGCTGCACCAGGGGCACCACAAACTGCTGCAGCGTATAGTCGGATGCGGTTTCGGGGTTGGCCAGCGGCTGTTCCGGCTTGTACTCCATGTACGGCACCTTGAGCAGCTGGTCGCGGGAGACTTCCTGCTGCGGCGCTGCGGCGGGGGTGTCCGCCTGCGCGGTTTCCAGCAGGGAGGGCAGCTCTGCGGGCGGCTTGGGCTCGCTCTGTGCCAGCTCGCGCAGTTGGGCATCCAGCGTGCGGATGCATTCCTGCGGGTTGCGCCACCAATCCAGCGCCCAAGCGTGGATGAGGTTCCAGCCCAGCCCTGCCAGCACGGAGGGACGCAGCACATCGCGGTCTCGCGCGGTGTTGGCGGCGGCGTACTCCGCGCCGTCCAGCATGATGCCCGCCAGCATTGCTCCGGGGGTGCGTGGGTCCTCCACGCCCAGGCTGATGTGGAAGGAGGAGATGCCCACGTTGCGGTGGCATTTCCAGCCGAGCTCCTCCAGGGCTTTTGCCACGGTGCCGGTGAGGCCGCCGGAGCCGTCTCCCGCAGGTGCCTTGGATGCCATGTAGGCAGCGGCCCCGCGCTTGGCGTAGTCCAGGAAATCCCGCAGGTCTGCCGCGCCGCGCGCGTTGGTGCGGGTGAGGTCGATGTCCTCCGGTGCCATGGAGGTGAACACATGCAGCCCGCAGCGCGCACGGGTCACGGCCACGTTCAGGCGGCGTTCGCCGCCCGCCAGGTTGAGCGGGCCGAAGTTCATGGACATCTTGCCGTCCTCCTCCGGGCCGTAGGTGGTGGAGAAGTAGATGATGCCGCGCTCGTCTCCCTGCACGTTTTCCAGGTTCTTGACAAAGACGGCCTCCGGGGTGGTTTCCGCAAAGTAGGGCTCCAGCGAGGGGTCCTTGGCGCGCTCGGCGTCCAGCAGGTCTTCAATGTAGGCCTGCTGCTGCATGTTGAAGGTGACAATGCCGATGCTGGTGTTTTCCGTGTACCGGAACCCGGGTGCGCGCAGAGTCTTGAGCACATGGTCCACCAAGGCGCGTGCCTCCGTGGGGTTGATGCGCTTGCGGGCACCGGGAATGTAGGCGCCGCCGGTGTGGTGGTACTGCAGGGCGGTGTCGCCGGTGACGGGGGCGGGGAAGGTGGTGAGCTCGCCGTCGTAGTACTTCATGTTGGAGAATCCGATGAGGCTTTCCGACTTGCTGCGGTAGTGCCAGGCGAGCTTCATCTCCGGGATGCCGCAGGCGCGGCACTCGTCCAGGATGCTCTCCAAATCCTGCTCCTCCACCTCTTCGTCGTCTTCCTCTCTGCTGCGGCTGAAGAAGCTGGTGGGGGGCATCTGGCGCGGGTCTCCCACAATCACGGCGTTCTTGCCGCGGCCTATGACGCCGATGGCGTCCCACACGGGAATCTGGGAGGCTTCGTCGAACACCACCAAATCGAAGGGCTCGGTTTCCGTGCTCAGGTACTGCGCCACGGAGAGCGGGCTCATGAGCCAGCATGGCTTGAGCTTGCGCATAATGCCCGGCACTTGCAGCAGCAGGCGGCGCAGCGGCATCTGCCCGCGCTGCTTGTTCATCTCGTGCTGCAGCACGGAAAGCTCCGCGGCATCCTGCGCGTAGGTGGCGGCGCGCTTGGTGAGCAGCTCGCCGATATGCGCCTTGGCGCAGGCCATGAGCGCCTTGTCCTTCTCCGAGAAGTCGTCGATGCGCGCATCGTGCAGGCGCGGGGAGAAGCCGTTGAGCACGGGCGTGCTGTCCGCAAGCGAGCGCAGGCGGGCGCGCGCCATGTTGACGAGCAGCCCGGTTTCCGCATCCTGCGGAGCCAGCGCGGTGGATTCCAGCGCGTCCACCAGCGGGGAGAGGCCGAGCGCGCGGGCCTTGGCGGCCTCTGCGTTCCAGCCGGAGATGTCGCGCCAGCGCGGGCGCAGGGAAAGCAGCGTGTTCGCCCAGGCGGCGGCCTCCCCGGCGCGGGCGGAGAAATCCTTGCCCTTCACATCGCTGCCCAGCAGGGGAGAGAGCTCCGCCAGCAGGGCATCGCGCGCCTGGATTTCACGCTGCAGCGCGGTGAGCGCGGGCCCGCTGCCCTGCGGGGCCTCCCCGCGCATCAGCTGAGCGGCGGTCTGCTCCATGGGGCCGATTCTCTGCAGGGCGTTGGCGGTTCTCTCCGCCTTCGCCACCTGCGCGGCGGTAAGCTCTGCGGTGTTTTGGAGATAGGGGGGCAGGGAACCCGTGCCATCCTGCAGGGCTGGGTATTCCTGCTGCATCTGCACCAGGGTGGTGAGGTCGTTCAGGCAATCCGGCTTGCCGCCGCCCGCCAGGAGCTTGCCCAAGTGGCGGCGCGTGGTGAAATTCACCCACCAGCGAACCAGTACAAAGGCGTTTTGCGCCTTTTGGTAGCGTTGCAGCAGCTGCGGCAGTTCCGTATCCAGCAGTGCGGCCTTGGCATACGGCGCACTCAGTTTGCCGCGCAATCTGCGGTAGGTTTCCGCGTGCGGCAGCATCTGCCCCAGCGTTTGAAGCGTTTTCCACGCATGGGTGGGCAGCAGGGCCGTGTTGTCCTGTGCCGGGGAGCGCAGGGCGCTCACGGCTGCGGTGCGAAGCCCGCCGCGCACGGCATCGTCTGCGGGGCATCCCACCTGCTGTGCCAGGTCCCCGAATGCTTTTTCCCACGCGGCGTCGCCATCCGCCAGGCGCTGCAGGGTGGCGGCCAGTTGGTCGTCTCGGCGGGAATCGTATTCTGCGGCCTTGAAATCCTGCGCGGGGCCGGGGTAGGCATCCGCCACCAGCTTGAAGCGCAGGGAAAGCTCATGGGCGGCATCCAGCATGGCGCGCCGCTCCTCCTGCGTGAGCGCCGCCGCCTTGTCCTCCGGGAAGGGGATGTCCGCCAGGCTGGCGTGCTGCGCCAGCAGGTCGATATCTCCGTACAGCGAGCCGCCGTCCGCCATGGTTTTGCCCAGGGTGTGCGGCAGGTCGTTGAGGATATCGCGCACATCCTGCATGGCGCGCACGGTATCGCCCCAGGGCTGCTGCTCCGGCGGGGTGTTGGCGGCGGCCATGGCGGCCTTGACCTGGTTGAATGCCTCTTTCTTGTTGGCCTTGCCGGAGTGCAGCTGCATGCAGAAGCTCCCCAGCCCCACCTTCTTGAGGCGGTTGAACACCACGTTGAGCGCGGCGGCCTTCTCTGCCACAAAGAGCACGGTCTTTCCGTGGCCCAGGCAGTGGGCTATGAGGTTGGTGATGCTTTGGCTCTTGCCGGTGCCCGGAGGCCCTATCAGCACGAAGCTCTTGCCCTGTTCCGCCGCAATGATGGCGGAGAGCTGCGAGGAATCCGACGACATGGGCGTGAGCACGCGGGATGGGTCCACGGCATCCAGCGTGGCAGGCGGGGGGAAGGGCACCTGCTCCGGGAAGCTGCCGCGCTTGGAGTTTGCAATCTGCGCCACCACGGGGTTGCGCAGCAGGTCCTGCTGGCGGTCCACCAGGTCTTTCCACATCAGGTATTTGGTGAAGGAGTAGCAACCCAGTGAGCAGGTTTCCTGCACCTCCCATCCGCTCATGCCCTCCAGCGCGCGCCGCATGATGTCGAACACGGCCGGCACGTTCACCCCGGAATCGTCTGCCGGCAGGTCGCCCTCCAGCTCCGGGATGCGCATGCCGTACTCCGTTTTCAGGAACTGCAGCAGGGTCAGGTTGATGCGCGTGTCCTCGTCGAACCCGCGCAGCGTGTAGCCGTCCTTGATGCTCACCCGCGTCAGCGATGCCGGAATGAGCAGGATGGGCGCCAGCAGGGGCTTATCCGGCATATCCTTGCGCATCCATTTCACGAATCCGCATGCCAGGTAGAGCGTGTTGGCACCGCTTTCCTCAAGCTCGGTGCGTGCGTTCTTGTAGAGTGTCTGCAGGCTCTTTTTCAGCTCTGCCTCCGTCTTGGTGCTGGCGAGCTTTTGTGACTTGAAGAGCGTGGCGGCGCGCTCCGCCTGTTCGGCATCCGTCAACTGCTTGCCTTCCTCCGCAGGCGCCAGGCGGAAGCTCTTGCCGTCCGCCAGCGCGTTTTCCAGGTTGCCTGCATTCGGCACCAGAAGCAGAATCTGCCGCGCCCCGTCCAGCTTGGCATTGAGCAGATTGTTGCGCAGTGAGAGGTCCAGCAGCTTGAACTGCCAGTTCTCCATGCGGGTGCGCGGTTTCACCGTCACCAGCATGTCGCGGTCTTCTTGCGGGGTGGGCGTGTTGTCTGTATGCTTGGGGTGTTCTGCTTCTTCTGCCATGGCATGTTTCGTGTCACTTTGCACTCTACCACGCCAGCCCCCGCGCGTCAAGCGGCGAGTCCCGTGGCTTGCGGGCGGGAGGTGTTACTCATTTGCTTGTCCATTCCTTGAACCAAAAAATGTCAGCCGTGAAAATTTTTCGTGACAAACTGGAATGTTTCTTATATAAGCGTACTCACAAAGCATCATACCGTTAAACAACAATAGATACACAGATATGAAGAAGACCCCATTCGCTCTGTCCCTGCTGCTTGCAGCCGCTATCGTCCTTCCCGTTGCCCAGGCCGATGATGACGACTATGATGAGCCCGCCATCAGCCGTGCGGCGGAGCATGCTTCCGCAGCAGAGGTGCAGCGCCTGATCCAGAACGGTGCCAACGTCAACGCCACCAACCACGACGGTGAGACTCCGCTCATGGAGGCCGCCGGCAACGGTCGCCTGGAAATCGTCAACATTCTCATCAAGGCCGGAGCCAACGTGAACGCCACGGATGAGGACGGAGAGACCGCCCTGTTCAAGGCCGCGGAGGACGGCTATGTGGACGTGGTGAAGGCTCTCGTGGCCGCCGGTGCCAATGTGAATGCCGCCAACCGCAAGGGAGAGACGGCCCTCATGGAAGCCGCAGACGACGGATATGCGGAGGCCGTGCGCGCCCTGCTTGCTGCCGGAGCCGACCGCAACATGCGCGACCGCCGCGGTGAAACCGCGCTGGACAAGGCCCGCCGCGAGCACCGCTCCAACGTGGTGTCTATCCTCCAGAACTGATACCCGTGGGCAAACGCCTTTTCAACCATCGCCAG
>JAZLHB010000179.1:0-2641 GCA_045616565.1 Akkermansia sp.
CAGGAACTCGAAGCCCAAATCAAGGCTTGCAACACCGCCGATGGCAAGCGGCTTCTCGGCTCCCTGTTCCGCCAGCGCGTCGTGGATGAGTGGAGCGCGCGCCGCGAAGCCCTGCGTGTCGTCAACCTCCAGCAGCAGGCCCTCGCCATGGAGCAGGAGCAATGGGCGGCTTCCATCCTCCCGAACGCCATCAACGGCGGCGTGTCCTCGCTCGACCCCGAATCCTACGCCTATCTCAATGACGCAGGGCTGGCGAACGTCGCGGGTTACGTGCATGATGCCGTGTCCGTCTACCGCCAGCGCGGCGACAACGAAGACAAGGCTTTAGGCGAAATCGGCGCAATCCTCCGCGCATCGGGGAACCCCGTCCTCGCAAAAAACCTTTTCCTCCAGCATATTGCGGCGGAGGAATATGAAGCCTACCAGAAGAACGGCAGGCAGTCGCTCGCCTCAAAGGCCGTGGACACCGCAGCCGCAACAGTCTCCGCCCTGGAAGCCAACCCGCGCATGCGCGAGCAGTTGGAGGGATGGGAGGTCGTCTCCCGCCTGGCTCCCGACCAAGATGTCAACACCATTGCAGGCGCATTGAAGTTCTACCCAGACGACAAGAACGCGCTCGTCCAGGACATCCGCGCCCTGCGCCGGCAGATTGAGCAGTCCGACCCCGCCAACCAGGGGGGAGCCGCCAACAACGCCTATGCCGCAGCAGCCGCCGTTATCGACATGGCTCCGTGGCTCATGGGGCCTGGCGGCGTGGCCGCTTCATTCGCCCGCGTGGCCAAGGAATCCGAGGACGCCGCCGCCGCGAAGCTCTGGAACGATGATGCCCAAGTCTCCTTTGGCGAACGCATGCAGGCACGCTGGAAGGGTATTTTCTCCGCAGCCGCCACCGCAGCCGCCATGCGCGCCGCCGGGTTCGCCGGGGAAACCCTTGCCACCGCCGCGCGCGGGGCCCTGCCCGCAGGTGTCGTCAACGCCTTCACCAAGACCAAGGCCTCCTACATCGGCAACGCCATCTCATCCACCGCGTTCAACACCGTCACCTTCGGCGCGCTCATGCCAACCGCGCAAGGCTCCGTCAACGCCCTGCTCGACCTCACCGTCAACAAGGAAATACGCACCGGGCTGGACGAGCTGGACGAGTTCGCCCGGAACTTCCACAGCTCTGACTACTGGGCGCAGCAGGTGCAGCTCGGTTTCGTCCTCTCCTTCCTCGGTCTAGGACAAGCCACCAAGGCTGCAAGGGAAACCCTGCATGACGACCGCATGGCGCGTCTCATCGGCCTCACGGAACGGCAGATTGCAGACACCTCCCACCTCCCCAAGACCGAGCGTGCCTCCAAGCGGTACCAGTACGCGCGCGACAACCGCGAGAACGACCAAGAGGCAACCATCCTCCGCTCCATCAACGCCCTCAAGGAGGATGCCAAGAAATACCAGGCCGCGCAAGCCCGCCGCGACAACGCCACCATTGCAGCACTCCAGCAGCAGGGATTCCATGTCGAACCCTCCGCAGGGCATGGCAAGGTTGACCTCTACTATGACGGCAAGGTTGACGAAAAGGGCAACTTCGACAAGGGCTCGAAGAAAATGACCCTCACCCCGGAGGATGCCGATGCCTACCTCAACGGCGTGGTGTCGGAGAACTCCAAGGCGTCCATCCAGCAGCTCCGCACCGCCGCCGCCAACAGCCGCATCATGGATGCCGTCAAAAACCTGCGCGGCAAAGTCTCCATGGAAACCCTTCGCTCCCCCGAAACAGTCTCCCGCGTCCAGGAACGCGCAAAGGCCGCAGAGCAGCGCAAGGCAGAGCGCGCGCAGAAGCTCATGGATGAAGCCAGGGAGAACGGCAAGACCCTCGCCAAAGAACAGGCGGAAGCCGAGGCCGGCAGGGAAACGCACGGCGACATAGCCAAGGGCGAAACCCTGGACGAACTCATCTCTTTCGGCAGGCAGATGCAGGAACGCATGGAAATCGACAAGGCCCGCGGGCTGGACACCGCCAACACCACATCCCGCGCCTACGTCGTCACCAGGTACAACCCCGGCGCAAACGCCACCGAGCGCATTTACAAAATCGCCACCAACGCATCCACCCGCGAGGTCGTGGAGGAATACGCAGAGCAGCTCCGCAAGGACTGGATGGACGCGCAGGGCATATCCTCCCTCCAAGCGTACCGCCTCCTGGAAGACCTCCAATCCCACTTCGGCGGCAAGGCAAACTTCCTCACCCTCTCCAACCGCAACGCCACCCTCCACGAAAAGGCATCCAACCTAGCCTTTGAAGCCGACTCCTTCTCCCGCGAGGAACAGCGCGCCATTGACGCGGAAGTGACGGAAGCCCTTTCCAAGCTCCTGATGTCCGACCTCCTGCAGCAGGTGCAGACAGGCCGCACCGCAATCCCCGCTTGGTCGCGCACCCTCTTCGACGGATCAAACCTCATCGAGACCGAGATGCAGAACGAGCTCGCCCTCGGCTCCGCCCTCGCCCAGGCGCGGCAGGAAGGCTGGATGCCCGACCTCATGAAGAACCTCCTCGGCGTCGCCCCGGATGCCGTGGCAAAGGCCCTGGAGTCCAAGGTCGCGCCAGAACCCCAGGAATACCGAAACGCCTACATGGACGCCCTGCAACGCCAGTTCG
>JAZLHB010000180.1:0-7263 GCA_045616565.1 Akkermansia sp.
AGGACGGCGGTTACCCCCAGGCCTCCGGGCCTGGGCTAACTTTGAGTCGCCATCGGTATGGCTTCAGTTCATGCGCGCGCTTCGCGCGCGGATTCATCACCACCCTGCATTCGCAGGGTGACGCTCCCGCGCCCACAAGACTGCAACAACACTGAGCCGTGCTATATGAATGGCAGCTTCATACTCCCGCCCGCGCATGCCCCGCAGGGCGGGCCCTTACGTTGGAACGCGCCCGAAGGGCGCGCTATATTCGCACCCCGCCTTGTCACGGCGTAGCAAGGGCGCGTAGCGCCACGCGAAGACGGACGAACGGGGGGTGCTACCAAAAATTCGCCCCACGTGTCAACGTGGGGGTAACCAACGGTGGCTCGTCTCGGCACGGGAACCCCGCCTCGTCCTGCCTAGCGGGACGTATGGCGGGGCGGCTCCGCTATCCCGTTGCACGTCTCCGGCCGCCTTTACTGATAAAATACCAAGTGGGGGGCTTCAACTTTGGGCAATTTCCCTAACGATTGCCCATCAATTCCTTGAAAAACAAGAATCCATTTATTGGGACACATGTGGCTTCTCATGTTAAAAAAATGGAAAATTTTAACACGAGAAGGGCCTCATGTTAAAATTTTCGACTTTCTTTTACATGTTCATTCAGATGTTGCGCGTGAAACGCCATTTTATTATGAAAACATGCTTTGGGGCGCAAGTCGGGGGGATCATTTGCTGTGGATGACGGTGTTGGGAGAGAGGCCGTAGGTCTGGGGCTCATACATGAGCTGGGCCTGGGCGGGAGGCGCGGTGGAGACACCGGCGCGCTTCACGCGGGCGTAGTAGCGCATGTTGAGCAGATCCCGCCCGCCCCACTTGGTGCAGAAGCCGCGCACGCGGTCGGCCAGATACTCCTTGTGGTCGAACCACGGGCTCCAGGTGCAGGGCTCCAGTCCGGCGCACTGGCTCTTGATGGCGGGGTTGACGGCCTCCATGCAGGAGGGCAGGTAGTCCTCCAGCACGTAGTATTCCAAATCCTTGGCGGGTTTGGCGCAGGTGAGAGTTACGCGCACCACGTCACCCACATTGAAGTCCTTGGCGGGGCGCCACACGCCGTCTGCCTCCTTCTTCTCATACAGGCGGGTGATTTGCAGTCCCTTCTCTGTGACGCCGGGGTATTCTGTGCGGTTCGGCTGGGCCTTGGCGCGCACCACGGCGTATGCGGTGCCGCGCGTGCGGGAATAGGCGGCGGGGCACTTGCCGAGCGTGTCGCCCCTCTTGGCGAGCGGGATGGTGGTGATACCGTTGTCGAGGGTCAGTTTGGAACCGTCCGCCGCAGTCACGGTGGCGTTCTGTTTACCCTTGGTATCGCGGCGGAGGTACTCGTGGAGGGCGATAAAGGTCCACGCGCTCTGCCAGGTGGTGGCGTGGCGGTAGTCGTGCCCGCGTGCGCGCAGCCAGGCGGTGAATGCCTTATGGCGCTTGGCGGGTTCCTTCTCCATGTCGTAGATGAAGCGCAGGTCCGCCAGCACGGAGCGCGAGTACCACGGCCCCATGTACCGGAATGCGTCTTCCCGTTTCCGGGTTTCCTGCCTCACCAGCCACGCGAGCGTTTGCCGCGCGGTTCGGCGGTCGCCCAGCACGCGCGCCACCTGGAAGCGCGTAACGACATCCACACCATTATCACGGCGGCTCTGCCATTCTTCGCGCAGGTAGTCGCGCAGGGCATCCATCTTGTCCTCAGGCACCTCGTACCCGCAGGCGGCGGCCATATCCAGCACGTAGGCCGCGTGCGCGGAGGCCCAGAAATGAGACTTTTTCGAGTCGTCCCAGTAGCCCAGCCCGCCGTCGTCCTTCTGGCGCCTGAAGAGTTTTTCGATGTTCTCCTCCACCAGCCTGCGCGCCTGGTCCGGCGGGGTTTCCGCCATGCGCGGGCAGACGGGTGCCAGGCGGTCGTACAGCAGCCAGGGGAGCAGCCCGGTGGCGGTCTGCTCCGTGCAGCCGTACGGGTAGTCCAGCACAAAGTCCATGCAGCCGGCCAGGAGCAGCAGCGGGTTGGCGGAAAGCTCCACCTCCAGCTCGCCGCGCGTGGACTCCGCCAGCTCCGGTGCCAGCAGGGATGCAGGCTTCAGCACATCCCCGCGCTTTTGCAGCACCAAGTGGTGCGCCTCCTTGAGCAGGGGTGCGGGGAAGCGCACGGGGAAGGCGCCCTGCACGGCATCCGAGCCGTTTTTCGCAATGGCGGTCCAGTTGAGGGTGCAGGTTCCCTCCTGGCGCGCTTCCACCTCGAACTTGAGCGTGCCGGTGGAGTGGGCATCCAGGCGGATTTCGCGGGTGTCGGCGGTGGCGTCCAGCTTCACCTTCCAGGTGCCCTCCTTGTCCGTGTTGTTGGTGATGGTGAGCGGCAGGAGCAGTTTGTCCCCCGTGCTCATGAAGAAGGGCGTTCCGGGCGTGATCATCACGGGCAGGGTCACCTGCAGGCTACCCTCCGCGCCGCCGTAGCGGTTGCCGCCCTGGTCCACCGCCACGGCGAACACGCGGTAGGTGGTCAGCGTGTCCGGCAGGGTGCAGGTGGTCTCGAAACGCCCCTGCGCGTCCACGGGCAGGGATGCCTGCCACAGAGCCACCGGCACAAAGTTGGTGCGCAACCGCGGGTTTTGCATTTCCACCGGGGTTTCACCGTCGTCTCCGGCGGTATCGCCGCTGCTGCCGTCATCCCCCAGCACCGCAACCCCGCCGTGAGTCTTACCCGCCGCCGCACCCCCACGACCAGCGCCGCCGGCTCCCAATCCGTAGCCGCTGGAGTGGCCGATGAATTGCGCGAAGCGCTCGTGCCCGCAGCTCAGGCACTCGCCGCTCCACACCCCCGCCATGGGTTCCATGAAGGCCGGGCGGTAAAAAGGGTGCCGTATCGTGGAATAGCCTCCGTTTCTGGGGCTGAAGAACATGGAGGACGGCTCGTAGCTGAATGCCTGTTCCAAGTTCGGCAGGCGGTAGTCCCCGGAGACGGAAAGCATGCCTTCATCCACCGCGTAGAAGGTGACGGCGGAGGTGGCGGGGGAACCATCCGGCAGGGTGACGCAACCGGCCAGCTTCACCTGCGCGCCGGGGCTGCAGGCTTCCGCGGGCAAATCGAGCTTCACCTCCAACTTGCGCTGCCGGGCGGGGATATCCAACCGGTCCTGGGCCACCAAATAGCGGGAATAGACCCCGCTATCCTCTGCGGCGGGCATGACCACCAGCACGTCCAAGGAACCGGTTTCCTGCGGCGTGAGTTTCAGGTCCACGGGGTGTTCTCCGCTCTTTACGGGAATCGTCAGCGCGCGGATGTTGCCCTTGCCGCTGCATACAAAGGCATAGGCGGTTCCGGCAACATCCGAGTGCAGGGTGCAGCTGCGCTTGTCCGGGCTTGCCGTCAGGGTGAACACGGTTTCCTTCCCGCTGCTTCCGTACCACCAGAAGGACTCGCTGTCGGTGAAGGAATGGCCGTCGGGATCCGTTCCGCTGATGAACAGGCGGAGGTCATGGAGCGATGCGCCGGGGTGTTCCTTGCGGTAGTCGTCGATATGCTTTTCCAATCCCAAGCCAAATCCGTGTTTCGAGTTGGCGGGCACGGTGATGTCGCCCTCCCACACGGTCACCTCTGCCCGGCGCTCTCCGGTGAAGCCGTTGGGCAGCTCCTTGCGCTCCACCACATCCTCCCCCTTAATCACCAGGTGCAGTCTTTGGTCGCGCGCCAGCACCTCTTGGGATTCGCCGTCCCATTGCGCCGGATGGAGCCGCACGGTGTCGCCCCTGCGCAGCACGCGGAAATCCGCGTTGTAGAACTTGGCGAAGCAATCGAAACGGCGCACTTCCTCGCGGTCGTTGGTGATGGTGCCGTTCTCCAGCTTCAGGTAGTGCGCGTTTCCGGTTTCGCCCTCCTTGGGAGAGAGGGAGATAATGCGCTCATAGCAGCCTTGGGCGTTCAGCCGTGCATCCACGGCTGCGGGGCAATCCGTCTGCACATCCGTGGAAAGCTTGTAGTGGAGCTTGGCGTTGGAGAGGGGCGCGCCGTTCAAATCCATGGCCTTGATGCACAGCTTGGCGCGTGTGGGAGACACGCGCTTCAAGGCGCACGCCGCCTCGAATTTGAACGAGTCCCGCCGGAACACTTCCGCCCGGATGCGGCAGAAGCCCAGCTCCTTTTCGCCGCTCGACAGGCGGACCGTGTATGGCCCGGTCACGTCCTCCTCTCCGTCCGGAAGCGTGAAATCGCACGCCACGCAGCCGAATTCGTCCATTGTGAGCGTCTCCTCTTTCAAAATCCGGCCGGATGGCTTGGTCACGGTGAGGGTGGCCGCGTTCAGCTGGGGGAGGGAGGAGTTGTTGGAGCGCCCGCAGTTGCGGATAACGCCGCGCACATGCACGGTATCGCCGGGGCGGTACAGGTTGTTGTCGCAGAAAACCTCTGCCCGGCAAAGGGAGGTCTCCGTCTCCCTCTCGGCAAGGGGGTCTGCCAGCAAGCGCCCCCGTTCCATCAGCAGGTAATCCCCGCCGCTGCGCACCATCAGCCAATCCGCGCACAACTCCTCCGCCCCGGTTGGAAGCTCCAGCCGCGCCATGCCGTTCTCCACGGGGAACTCCGCGCTTTTACCCCCCGTTTTCCACGCAGCCACGGTGCCCGCGCCCACCGGCCCGCCGGTTTGGCGGTCGCTCACCAGCAGCATGCGCGCCTCCTCCATTCCGGCCAGTTGCAAATCAGACACCTGCACCGCGAACTCCGTGTGCAGGGTCAGGTCCTGCTCGTCCACACCAGCCTGCGCGGCAGCGGCCAGCACGGCGGGGCCGGGCTTGATTTCCAGAGCCACCACATAGAGGCCCGGGCGGGTGTTTCCGCCCGTGAGGGCATCCAGGTCCAGCACATGCTCGCCGGTGTCGCAGAGTCCGGTTTCATCTGCGGGAATCTGCAGCGTGCGGAACTTCTGCGCCTTGGCATACGCCTCTTGCAGGCGCCCTGTTTGATGCATGTAGTGCTCGGTGGCCCTTTGCTGCGTCTGTTTCACTTGTGCAAGGTCTTCTTCCTTTGCCAGGCCTGCCTGCTTTTGAAGTTCAATGACGGCCAAGCGGTGCTTTTGCATGGCGTCGGCGTTGTTGTTGAGGCACTCTGCCACAGTGTCGGCAACTTGGGGGACGTTTTCCGCATCCCAGCGGTAGGCGGTGGCGGTGAGGCCGCAGTTGTTCACGGAGCGCAGGCGCAGCTTGTGCTCCCCGTTATACGGCAGGCGCACGAAGGTTTCACGGTAGTCGGTTCCCGTCAGGTCCACGGCGGGCCAGGCGGGGGTGAGGTTGATGCGGTGCGTGTGGTCGCGCGTGACGGGCAGCCCCAGCTTGGCAGCAATGCCGGCTTTCACGGTGAGCTCCGCCAGGGCGGGGGCGGGCGCGTTCACGCGCAGGCGGAATCCCTGCACGGCATCCGGATCACGGTAGCTCCAGGTGAATCCCTGAGCGTCAACGGCCGGATTGTATGAGTGGGGGCCGCCGGTGTAGACAGTGCTTTCCCGCTCGCTCTCCAGGAGCCCATCAAAGGTGAAGGTGTAGGTTCCCTGCGGGGTGGAAACGGTTTTGCCCATGCCATCCCGCGTATTGACGGAGCGGGCTCCGCCAATGCTTATTTCCAGGTCTTGGAATGCCTTTTCGGCGGTGGCACGCGTAACATCTGCGGCAAATGCCACTTTGACGGTGTGGGTGGTCCGCTCCCCCTCTTTCTCCGTTTTTTCCAGGGCGGCCGCCACGTCCGTTCGCAGCTCGGTGTAGGCAGTGTAATCGCCACTCCCGCAGGCGGGGAGGAGGCCGCTGCCAGGGGCGGGGGCAGCCTCCAGCCGCCACTCCGTGTTGTCCGGCAGCGGTTCCTCCGGCACCACCAGCACAGATGCGGGCAGCACGCTGTCCGGCTCCGCCTCATGCACCTGCTCCAGTTGGAGACGCGGACACCCTGAATGCTTGAGGCGCAGGGGCTGCGCCTTACCGCGCACCCGCTTCCCACCGCCCTTGTGCACAAAGGTGTATGCCACCGGGGTCTCTGCGGAGAACTCCTGAGCCTCCTTGGTGACACCCGTCTCCGGCTGCACAATGATGCCCCGCTGCGGCAGCCCCGCCTGCGGCGATTGGAAGCGCAGACGGGTGCCCGGTGCGTGGAAGCGGAACTCCCGCTCATCCAGCTCCCTGCCGCTCAGGTATGTCACCCCCGGCTTGAATGCCAGGCAATACTCCGTGGCCGTGCTCGCGCCCTTGGCGGGCCGGATGTGCAGGCGGTTCTGGTCCACCCACCGCACTTGGGGTCGGTGCTCGGGATCGCCCGTCACTTCAAAGAGGTCCAGCCCCAAATCATGCGGTGTGCCCTCCTTGGCAAGGGCCACGGTCCGGCTCACCACCGGTTCATCGAGCCGTATGGCGGTTCCCCAGTTTTCCTGGTACATGTGCGCAGCCAGGGCGCTGCTGCCCAGCAGCAGGGGGATGAGGGGAAGGTGTTTCAGTCTCATGATAGCGTGCATAGCGGGATTCGGGGGTTCCTTTATGGTCATTATGCAGAAGGGAAGTTGTCCACGCAAGCGGAAAACAGCCTGGAATTGTTACAAATGTGTTACAGGAAGGCGTACCCGGAGAAACTCCGGATACGCCTTGAAAATTCGCCTCGTTGCCGCTCCCTGCCGCTAGCCGCGCAGGATGGCGAGCTTTTGCTCGTCCAGCTGCTCCCAGGGAAGGTTGGGCTTGGTGAAGTGGCCGTAGTTGGTGGTTTGGCGGAAGATGGGCTTGCGCAGCCCGAGCACGCGCTCCATGTCCGCCGGCTTGAAGGAGAACGCCTTCTTCACGCGCTCGATGATGGTGGGTTTGTTTTCATCGTGTTTCCATACCCTATAATACACGCATGGGGCAAAATGCACAAAAAAATGAAAAATGACAAAGAAGCCCGACTCGCTAGTTAGATAATCCGGAGCTACGGCGCAAATGGCCCACATGTGTCCCAAAGAATTTTGGGAACCTATGAATTCGGGTGGTGGGGGAGATGATACGCAAGGCGCATCTTGGTGGTTCAGAGACTTGCAACCGGATAGCGGAGCCGCCCCGCCGTTCGTCCGCCTTCGCTACGCTTCCGTCTACGCTCGGTTCAAATTTTGTGGTAGAACGAGGTCGTTCGGAGTATCATCTCCGAGCCGGAGAGGGATTCCGAGGGTAGCTACCAAGGGATCCCGAATGTGCCGAGCCCGGCCGCTTCCTGAGCTAAAAGCTCGAGCTTTAGTA
>JAZLHB010000181.1:0-15889 GCA_045616565.1 Akkermansia sp.
CGCCCGCCTACGGGCTGTCCAGCTCCGGCTCCGGCACGAACGTAGTCACGGGCATCAAAATCGGCTTGAAGAACGAGGACCTGGCCACCTTCGAGGTGACCTCCACCATCTACGACTTCACGGCGTGAGCAAGGACACCGCACAGGCAATCAACTTCATCCGGCAGGAGGACGGCGACTTGGATGCCCTCATGCTGGCGGCGTGCCTGACGGCACTCGGCATCCCGTTCTCGGAACGCCCGGCGTTCTCTGTTCGCGGCGACACGCAGCCCGTGGTCAACTGGCTCTTTGACGAGTCCTCTCCCGATGGGAGACACCGGACATCCGAGTGCATTGCCCGCTGGGGAGACAAGGCGTGGATTGCCCGCGAGGACAACGAGCACCCGCTAGCCTATATGGCCGCAGCCATGCGCAACTTGAAAACGCTCATCCGCCACCATCTCGGGCAAGCCCCGGCAGTCGAGCTTGTGAAGCGAGGGCGCAAGGTGCTGGTGGTACCGGAGGGCGTGCCGGAGGCCCAGCTCGGGCTGCTCATCAACAAGTTCACCAAGAATTGACATCATGGCTATCAACATACAAACCCGCGAGGACGAGAACAACCGCTCCATCGTGAAGCCCGCCGCACAGGTGGGCAAGCTCACACTGCGCCCGCTTTCGCTCGGCTCCCTGGAGCTGCTGCGCCAGATTGGCAACGCTCTGGCCACCGGGGGAGCGGCCTTGGACAACTTGGAACCCCACACGTTGACGGAGTACATCTGGGTGCATGCCGCCCCGCTCCCGGACGTGCTGGAGACCGTCTACAACCACCCGGAACAGGTGGCCAGGAAGGTGGCCGAGTTCGCCATGGACATCTCCCCCGGCGACCTCAAGGGCATTGCAGCCGCGCTGTCCGGCGACTGCGCGGCCATACAGGCTGCGGGAGCCGTACCCGCCGAGGACGATACGGAGGACGGCTCAAAAAACGCGCGAACCCCGCGCTGAACGCCACGGTGGTGTTCACCATAGCGAAAGCGACGGGGTGGACGGAGGAGTATATCGTCTGGATGCCGCTGCGGCGCGCGTTGCAGTACATGCACGCCGCATGGGTGTCGGACGGATTGATCACCGCATGGCGCAGCGAGAGCGAGGAGGAGGCGCGCGAGGCGGGCCAGCTCTACGAGCGGCTGCGCTACCTGACTAAATAACCACCTGCCGAGACATGGCCGACATATCGTTCACATTCACAGGCGACGCCTCCTCGTTGAAGAAGGCGTTTGACGACATCAAGGCGGAGCTCGCCAACACGCGCAACGCGGTGGCCGGGCTCTCCACGCAGTTTGCCAACGCCTACATTGCGGTCAAGGGTGCGGTGGAGGCCATCAAGGGCGCGTTCCAAGCCTTTTCCACCATCCCGGAGCAAGCCGCCCGCATAGAGGACCTGAACACGGTCTTTGCCTCGCTCATGGGCAATGCCGCCCAAGCCGGCGCACTCCTGGACGACCTGTGGCACGATGCCGCCAACGGTGCGATCGGGCTGGAGGAGCTGGCCGCTGCGGCCAAGCCGCTCACGGCGGTGTTCGCCAGCAACAAGGCCATCCGCGAGTGGGCAAACAGGTTTGCCGACATTTCGGCTGGCTCCGGCATCGCGGCGGACGCGCTGGCCAAGGTATACTCCCGCGCGCTGACCCTGGGGCAGGTTGACTCCCGCTCCGTGGACGCATTGGCCAAGAAGGGGCTGCCCGTCTACCAGGAGCTGGCCGAGGTCATCGGCGTGGCTGCGGACGAGGTGCAGCAGATGGTCAAGAAGGGCGAGGTGTCCGCCGACCAATACTCCGCCGCCCTGCGCCGCATGACGGACGAGGGCGGTCGCTACTTCAAGCTTTCCTCCCAGCTTTCCGAGACTTCCAAGGGCTCGTGGAACACGATGCTGGAGAACGTCAACCGCGTGGCCGCAGCCCTGGGCAAGCCCATCAACGAGGCCGTGACTCCGCTGCTGCAACGCATAGCCGCGTACCTGGAGGCGAGCATGCCCAGGGTGCAGGAGTTCGGGCGCGAGCTGGTCAACGGCTTCTCCGCCGTTGCCGGGGTGCTGGCACCGTTCGTCAAGGGCGTGGGCGCGCTGGTGAACATGCTGGGCGGTGCCAAGACCGCGATTGCCTCGGTCGCCGCCGGGTTGATTATGTTCTCCGGCAATTCCACGGCGGCTGCGGCCTCCACGTTCTCGCTGCGCGCCGCCGTGGCCTCCCTTGTGAACGTCCTGCGCGGGCTTTCCCTGTCCACATTCAAGGCGGCGTTCCAGAGCGTGTTCACCAGCATGAAGGCCACGTTCACGGCCACCCTGACGAGCATGCGCGCCGTGTGGGGCGTGGCTTGGTCCACGATGGCGGCGGTGGTGCGCGCGTCCATGCTGGCGGTCAAGACCGCGCTCATCAGCACAGGCGTGGGCCTCATCATCGTGGGCATTGGCGAGGCCCTTGGTGCCCTGTACGGTTGGTTCATGGGAAACGCCAACGCTGCCAAGGAGGCGGCTGCAAGCGCGCGGGAGTTCGCGCGTGCGCTGGAGGGGCTGGAGCGTCAGGCCGGAAAGGTCAAGACGCAGGAGCAGTACGATGCCTTTATGGAGGAGCTGCAAGACCGCATCGACGGGTTGCAGGGGCAACGCGAGGATGCCGCCGCCGAGGGCGAGGACGAACGCGCGGAACAACTCGCGGCGCAGGTGGACGAGCTGGAGGAGCAGCGCGCCCGCTATCAGCGCATCCTGCCCATGCAGATTCAGGCGGCGCAGGAGGAGCGGAGGCGCACGGAGGAGCTGCGCCGCCAGGCCGAGGAGTCTGCGGAGCTGGAGAAGAAGCTCGAAGATGCGCGCAAGAAGATGGACGACCTTGTGGCGAAGCAGCACGAGCACGGGCGCGAGGCGTTCCTGACCGGGCTGGGCGACACCAAGGCCGAGATTGACCTGCGACTGTCGGATGCCGGGTTCAAGACCATAGAGGACCTGGAGCGGGAGATTGCCCGGCTGGAAAAGCTGGGCGGTAAGTTCAAGCTCGGGAACGAGGCGCGCTATGAGAAGCTGTGCGCCGTCTACAACAAGCTCATCTCACTCAAGCACAAGGATGCCGAAGAAACCCGTAAGGTCGAGGAGGAGGAGCGCAAGCGCGAGGAGGAAGCCGCCAAACGGCGGCAGGAGGTCGCAATCAATCAGCAGGAGTACGACATGAAAATCAAGATACTCCGCGCCGAGATTTCCGGCAACGAGCAGAAGCTCCAAATACTCAAGGCCCAGCAGCGCATTACCGAGCTGACGCTCCAGTACCAGCGCGAGGGGCTGGCCGATGCCGAAGCCGCAGCCAAGCGCATGGTGGCTTTGGAGATGCAGGCCGAAGACCGCCGCTCCCGCCGCGACAACGCCAACACCGGGCGCGGGCGAGACTCCGGCACCCGCATTTCATCCTCCCTCGCTTCCGTGGGCGGCGGCGGGCGGTCCATCCTGATTGGTGGCCCGCTGGTGACGGAAACGAAGAAGCACACGAAGCTGCTGGAGGCCATCAAGGTGGCGACTTCGCAGAAGCCCACGGTTCAGGTCAGCGGGAACGTGGATGCCGTGATTGGGAGGTGAACGAGATTTACTGTGTACGATTTACAATTGACGATTTGGGAAATTCGGCGCGCCGGGGCCGTACGTTACCGCGCCGCGTGACAGGCTTTTATGTTGACCCGTGCGGCGTTTATGGTATAGTGGTGCGTGGTCGCATAAGCGGCCACGTATGACTGTTGCCATGAAAAAGACACTCGCACTCATGCTTTTGCTGGCCGGGCTGACTGTGGAAGCCTGGGCTGAGACCTTGACATGGAACGGCTCCGTGGGCCACATGACGTGGAACTTTGAGGACAGGAACTGGTCATACTCTGCACGGTATACAGATGGCGACGCCGTGGTGTTCGGCGACACCGGCAGCGGTACGGTCACGCTGGCTGTAGATTTGAGCCCTGCCAGCGTGACGATAAATTCAGGTGAAAACTATACCTTCACCGGGGATGGCAAGCTGACAGGCTCCATGCAGTTCACCAAGAGCGGCATCGGCACAATCACCATCAATACCACCAACAACTTCTCCGGCGGCACTCTGATTAATGGAGGCACGCTGGTGCTGGGCAACGCCGCTGCCCTGGGTTCTGGTGCCGTTACCCTGAGCAACAACTCCAGTCTGAACCTCGGAAACCAAGCCATCTCCAATGCCGTCACACTGCAAGGCAACGCTTCCATCGGCGGTGGTTCGATCAACGGCAACCTGAACGTGAAAGAAGGCCAGACGCTCACGTTGAGCGGTGCCCTGGGTGGCACGGGCACCATCTTCCTGGCAGACTATGTCAAACTGAACCTCAACAAGCAGACCCTCGCCAATAGTATCGCCGTCATCGGAAATGGCGTCAGCATCGACGGCGGCACGCTCAACGCCTCCCTCTCCGTGGGCGAGAACAAGCTCCTCACTCTGTATGGAGACCTCTCCGGCACAGGCTCCATCACCCTCGCCAACAACGCCAAGCTGGACCTCAGCAAGCATGTCGTCTCCAAGGAGGTTGTCCTGCAAGGCTCCGCCTCCGTCTTCAACGGCACGCTCAATGGCAGCCTTACCCTGGCCGACAACACGTCCTTCATTTGGACGGACGACAGTTTGATTCTCGCGGGCGGTGTCACCCTATGCTACAACGCCAAACTGAACCTAAACGGCAAAACCCTCTCCTCCAATGTCACATTAGGCAAGGGCAGCGCCAGCATCAGCAACGGTACACTCGAAGGCAAACTTATCGTGGCAGACAATGTGTCCTACATTTGGACAGACGACAGCTTGACACTCAAGGGCGGCATCACCCTGGGCAGCAACGCCAGCCTAGACCTGAACAAGCGAGCCTTCTCCTACGCTATCACCCTGACAGGCTATGCCTCTATAGGCAACGGCACGCTCAACGGCGACCTCTACGTGGATAATCTCAAACGCCTCTCGCTCAACGGCGACCTTTCCGGCACAGGCTCCATCACCCTGGGCAGCAACGCCAGGCTGGACCTGAGAGGCAAGACTCTCTCCAACGAGGTAATCTTGCTGGGCTCCGCCGAGATTGGAGGTGGCACTCTCGACAGCGACCTAGTCGTGAGCTCAAGCGAGACACTCACCTTGCGCGGCGACCTTTCCGGTTCGGGCACCATCATCCTAAAAGAAATGGCCAAACTACAACTGTTCCACCGAACCCTTACCAACCCCGTCATAGTGCAAGGCAACGCTTCTATCGGCGGCGGCACGCTCGACAGCGACCTTAACATAGGCAATTACAAGATGCTCGCCCTGATCGACGACCTCGACGGCACGGGTGTCATCACCCTGGGCAACGGGGGCCTACTGATCCTCGGCTTCCGAACCCTCTCCAACAACGTCACTCTGCAAGGCGACGCCACCATCGGCCAAGGCTCGTTCAAAGGCAACCTTACCATGGAATCCGGCATGAAACTTTCCCTGTCCGGCGACCTCTCCGGCACAGGAACGATTGCTCTGGCTAACAATGCCACGCTGGACCTGAGAGGCCACACCCTCTCCAACAACGTCACTCTGCAAGGCGACGCCACCATCGGCAACGGCGCGTCTAACGGCACCATCACCGTGGAATCCGGCATGAAACTTTCCCTGTCCGGCGACCTCTCCGGCTCAGGCACCATCGTCCTCAACGAGAATTCCAACCTAAGCCTCGACGACCACACCCTCTCCAACAACGTCACGGTGGCCGGGAACGACACCCAAGTCCAGGGAGAAGACGCCACTATCTCCGGCAAGCTCACGCTGGAGGACGGAGTCTCCACCACCTGGTTCAGCCAAACCGTGCAGCTCACCGGGAGCATCTCCCTCGGCAAAGGTGCCGCTTTCACATACGTGTACGCACCCAGCCTGACCTTGGCTGATGTCGCCATCGGCAACGCCTCCACCTTTGGCGTATACACGGACTATTTGCCCAGCGATGCGAACGAGGGCACGCTGACGGTAGCCAGCATCCTCACCGCAGAAGCCGGTGCCACGCTGAACGCCAACCTGGTGATGGGCATCGACAATAGCACTGCCGCCGTGTTGGACGTCTCCGCCACCGGGGGCGCGGGTGGCCTGCAGATGGGCAGCACCGTGACCCTGAAGCCGGGCAGCGTTCTCCTCTCCGATGGAGATATGAAGGCATTGGGAGCCTTGGGCTTCATGGGCAGATACGATCTGCTCAGCGGGGTGGACGGGCTGTCGCTGGACGGCACAACCAACTTCCTTGCTGAGTTGGGCTTGGCAGACACATGGGTGAAAGCGGGCGATGTATTCGCCAATGAGCAGTTTCAGAACCCGGAAAAGGATTACTACCTGTTTTACAGCGGCGTGAACCAAGGCGGTGCAGGCGGCAATGTGGGCACGGTCTACCTGATGCAGATTCCCGAACCCGCCACTGGCACGCTCTCCATCCTTGCGCTGTCCGCTCTCGCCACCCGCCGCCGCAGGAAGTAACACATCTATCCGTAAGGAATCATACCAACGCCCCGCCCGGCCATGAGCTGGACGGGGCTTTTTTGACACTCGCGCCGTGGGTGTATGGAAACGGCGAAGATATGGCGCGGAGACGGCATCCGGCGCATCTGCTACGGCAACTACCAGCACACGGTGACGGGCATCACGATTGAGCGCAACCGGGATGCGGCGACCGGGAACGTGGTGGAGATCACCTACGAGGTGCCGGAGGAGGATGCGCTCTCCTCGCAGCCGGAGATGGGGAGCCGCACCGACCTGCTGGCCGGGGTGGTGCTTATCAAGACGACCACGACTCCCGGAACGGCTGGCATTGCATCCGTAAAGCTGACCTACGGCAAGCCGGAGCCCACGGACGACGAGGACGAGGACGAGGACGGGGAGGACAGCGAGGACGGAAGCCGGGATGGATGCGAGGAAGAGGAGGAGGAAGCCGAGGAAGGCAGTGAGCAGCTCAAAGGCTTCAAGAGCACGCTGGATGTCACGGTGGTGGACGAACCCATCCTGACGCACCCGAAGTGCGCGGGAATTGCGGGCGACCAGCTCGAATACCTCAAGGCGCTCATAGACGGGGCGCGCATGTGGGAGCTGGTGCCGCAGGTCAAGGCGACCGGGGAGCCGATACTGGACAAGGACGGCCAGGTGGTGAAGAAGAAGCTCGGCAAGCTCATCAAGGGCAACACCGGGCTTGTGAAGCTCCTCCAGCAGGGCGTGACATCCTACAAGAGCATGATGGCGACCTACACCTATTCCTACCAGAGCAAGAGCGGCAAGGTGGACCCGGAGGACGTGGGGAAGATTGACACCCCGCACGGTGCCCCGCAGTTGAAAGGGCGCGACTGGATGCTCATCTGCGCGAACGCGAGCCTTAACGATGACGAAAAGACCTACACCATCGAGCGGACTTGGCTGCTGTCCGGCCAGGGCGGCTGGAACAGCAACCTCTACGACTACACCACCTGATACCACCCTGAAACATGGCAACGAGAAACTTACCGAAGCCGCCGGAAAAGGTGCGGGAGGGACAGATTGTCTCCGCGCGCTGGATGAACCGGGTCGTTGACTGCCTGGACGCGCTTGTGAAGGAGAACGGCGGCGGGATTGCTGGCGGGCGCGCGGGCAGCAGCTCCAGCATCGACAGCAAGGGGCTCATCCGCAACACGAAGTTCCGTGCGCCGGAGGAGGTGGAGCTGCCCGTGTACTGCAAGGACGACTTCAAGCTGCGCATCAAGCCCAAGCAGTTCTGCGAGGTTGACGCGGAGGGGAATTGGAACAAGGTGCTGCAGGTGCGCGAAGGGCATATCATCGACTACCGGGGCATGGACCAGCTTGTGCCTATGTCGGAGGAGGAGGGCGGCTCCGGCGAGCCGTCTTCGCCGGAGGCTACGCCGAGCCAAGGGGAAGAACAAGAAGATGCCGAGGATGCCGGGGAGGCGGAAGGCGGCGGGAAGCCCTTGGAGTGCGGGGCGGACTGGCACGACATGGGGTTCATCACCGACCAGCCGCTCAAGGTGTACTGCATCATCAAGCAGGACTGCCACGGCGAGGTGACGGAAGCGTACTTCTCCAACGAGAGCGAGGGGTACGAGCCTTGGGGGTTCAAGACGAAGGCGGAGGCCGAGGCATACGAAAAGGCCAAGGCGGAGGCCGAGGCGCAGGGGCGCAGCGAGATAGACACGCACGGCGACAACCACATCTCAGACGGCTCCGGGGTTGTGAGCGTGCTCATCGGCCAGGCGCACTACGAGGAGGTGGGCACCGGGGATGACAAGGAGAGGCACTACTACATCGAGCAGAACCACAGCGGCAGGATTGAGCTTCAGGTGGTGGAGGTGCAGCCGTTCACGCCGATATTGTCGGAGGGGAGCGCGGACGCGGTGTACGGGGGAGACGGCGGGAGCGTGGAGCCGCTGTGCCTTTTCCTGGAGCGGGACGTGAACCTTTTCATCTTCAAGGGCCTCTACAACCAAGAGGGCATCACGCTCTCGGATGGCCCGGACATCGGCATCGGGCTGGAGTACGCGAACGACGGGATGACGGCGCAAAGCGATGCGAATGCAGCCGCAACGGGAGACTACCAGCTCGGCGGCGTGACGTCCATCAAGTACAACAGCCTCAACTCCGCGCCGCATGTGCGGTTCGGCGTGATAGACATACCCACCGCCGACACCGTGGACAGGCGCGCCACAGGGGTGGTGAACGGCATCTCGGTGGAGTACGTGGAGGAGGGCGAGAGCGCGCAGAGCTACATCGAGGACGGCCACATCCACGTGGCGATAAAGAAATTCGGCGGCGGCGGTGACGGAAGCCTGCCCTGGGGCAGCGGCACGCAGGACGGGAGCGTTCCCGGCTGGGGCAGCGGCGGGTCGGACGGCAGCGCTGGGCAGGGAGAATGCGGATGCGCGGCGAAGTGGCAGGCTCTGGAGACGTGGAAGGCCAGCATCGAGGCGAGGCTCACCGCGCTGGAGAACGGCGGCGGGGCTGGCGGCTGCAACTGCCAATGCCTGGCGGCTGGGCTGATGGACGAGATACAGGCCGCGATAGACGAGGCGGTGGGCAACGTGAGGGTGCAGGCTTCGCTCTCGCAGGTGCTGGAGGAGACTCAAACTGGAACGCTGCGCCTCGATGGGAGTGTGAACGCCAACGCCAGCGGCGGCAATTCATCCGTGGACGCGCATTACTGATATGGCTTGCAACTGTCAGCCCTGCACCTTGGACAAGGAGGCCGTGCTTGCCGCCGTGCGCGGGCTGTTCGCCGCGAAGCTGCGCCAGGCGTTCGACGGCAGGCGGCTGGAATGCAGCGGCGCGGACGGATGGTGGACGGGTCTTTGGGATCCGTATGCCGGGAGGTGGAGCGGCAGGCGGCACGAGCTGCACGGCGAGTACACGCTGCTTGGCTGTGACGGCCAGACGATTACGGCAACCATCTGCTACTCCGTGGAGGACAAGGGTACTTGGGCGGACGTACACCCGCAACAATGATTTTCAACCATGCATATCGACCTTGGCAGCAATTCCGTTTGTTTCAGCGTGAACCCGTGGCGGCAGTATTTCCTGCGGCGCGTGTTCACCGAGCGGGGCATCACCCCGCCGCCCGTCCGGCAGGGCGTGATGGTGCCGCGCGGAACGAGGCGCGGGGAGCCCGCCGCGTATTCCGGCCTTGCGCTGGACTTTGTGGCGCGGCTGGTGGAGGCCCACCGCGAGGGGCTGGAGTATCTGCTCATCTATGAGGACGATGCCTTCCCCTGCGCGGACGCACAGGGCGAGCTGGACAGGCTGCTGGATGAACACCCGCTCCCGGCGGACTGCGGCATCCTGGCACTTGGCGACATCAACGGCGTGAGCCGCTTCCGGGGCGTGCAGACGCTCCTGCTGCCGGACTGCGCGGAGGTGTACACGCGCCTGGAGCCGGGGCGCGCCGAGAACAAGGGGAGCCACGCGCTGGTGGTGCTGCGCAAGGCTATGTTGGCCTACGCCCAGGCCATCGTGGAGAACGGCGTGACGGACTGCGCGACCTCCCGCGTGTGCAACTACGGCAACCTTGCGGCCTACGGCCTGTTCCGGCATCCGCTGTTCACGCAGCACAAGTTCCCGGACGGCGGCCACAGGTTGCCGGAGCTGTTCGCCTACAACGGCAGGGCCGGGCTGGAGGAGAGGTTTCCGAACCCGACCGCGCTCACGCGCATCCTGCTGCCGGACGAGCCGCGCCGCTTCTGGGTGCTTTCCAACGCTCCGGGCAAGGACTTGAACCGCCTTGCGCTTGCGGAGGGGGATGCGCTGGTGTTCCTGAACCGCGCCGTGGATTGGCCGCAGGCGCAGGGCTTGCCCGTCCGCAAGGTGGCCTTTTGCCGCCGCAACGCCCGCAGCAAGGGGGAGTGGTTCCTGCCGAGGGCGGGCGGGCTGGAGGGGTTCGACGACATGCTGCTGCTCACCGACTGCGTGGTGGCCTCCGAGCACACTTGGATGGCGGAGTACCGCAGGGCCACCGGGATGAACCCCACGACCGGGTGGATTGCCTACCGTCTGCTGCGCGCGCAGTTCCCGGAGGCACGCATCACGCTGGTGGACTTCTGCCCGGATGGCGACATAGGCACGTACAAGTGGCCGAGGCACGACTGGACTTGGGAGGCGGAGTTCTACCGCAAGCACGGCGTGGAGGTGGTGAGCGCGAGGGGATGAGGAAGCCTACAGGTTTGCCAATACTGTAGGTCAAGCCCAATCGCGCAAAAAGTTGGCATTCCAGCAATTTTTTGCCCAGGGCGCGCATCCAGCCACACCTTTCTCGCACCACTCCGCCCTGCCGCAAACCACGCTGCCACTAGGCTTCACGGCCATAAGCAAGCCTACAGTATTGGCAATACTATAATCGTACCACTGAACGACCAAACAAGAACGACCATGAAGAATACGTGCTTCCTCTCCATATTGGCTGCCGCCCTGATGGGTGGGCAGGTGTTTGCAGAACCCACAGAAACCGCCGTTGAGGGGTATGAGAAGGTGCAAGGTTCCAACTATTACGGCAAGTATTCCGAGGACGGTGATGCCACCGGAGGAAAGGTCACCATCAAGGCGGACCCGCTTGGCGAGGTGCCTAATAATGCCACAGTGTACGGCGGTTGGTCCAAGAACCGGAACCACAGCGACAATAACACGGTGGTTATGTCTGGAGGTACGGTAAGCAATGTCTACGGAGGGTCCTGTTCCAACATGTTTGGTACCGCATCCAATAATGTGGTCGTTGTCACGGGGGGCACCATAACTAACACGTTAATTGTATCGTCTGCTCTCGACGGCACTGCAATGAACAACAAGTTGCATCTGGTGGGCAAGGGAGCGAACAATGTGAGCATCGCCGATGCCCAGGGCAAAACTTCCGCATATAGCTATACCGGCGAAACTGCCGGCATTTCTCTCGCCGCAGTTATAGTTGGTAACGCAGGTCGCGGAACATCCCAAGGCAATTCCGTTGACATCTATGGCACCGGCATCGGCATTACCGGCTCTTATCAATTCGAGAAGATGCAGATACTCACCTTCAACATCACGGACGGGCAGGTGATGGAGCAAACCACGGAAGCAGCCCTTACATTAACCAGTGCCTATGTAAGCCTGAACCTTACCGGAGTAGAGCTGCAAGTCAACGACCTTGATGTGAAGGCGTGGACACCGGGCAAGACAATCACGCTGGTGGAGGCCGCAAAGGAAATTCAAGGTCTTTCCGATCCCAAGGAAGTGAACATCATGCGTGGCGACCAGGTAATGGCCGTTGGTACACTGGCTCTTGCTGGAGAAGGCAAACTGCTGCAACTGACCGTACAGGGCAGTGTGCCGGAGCCGACGACTGGCTCGCTTTCCCTGCTTGCGCTTGCTGGCCTTTGCGCCCGCCGCCGCAGGAAATAAAATTGTCTGGCTAGAAACACTCACGCCCCGCTTGGCCGTATGCCTTGCGGGGCGGTTTCTTTGGAGGGGGCGGGTAAGCGTGGTGGCCCGTGCTCGGGAGCAGCCCCGTTTTGACACGCGGGGAGAGGGTATGAACATCTACATCAACCCTCTTTCCGACAAGGGCGCGCCCATGCTGCAAGCCAAGCCCTCCGGCTCACCGATTTCGCAACTGCGCTTCAAGCGCGGGTCGTCCGTACCGCTGACGGTGACGCTGCTGGGCGTGACGGAGGCGGGCAACCTGCGCATCGGGATGAAGCGGCGCGACCGCTTCGAGTCTCCGCTTCTGGTGTACGCGACCGCCGCCGAGCCGGACGAGGCAGAGGGCTCCGCCAACGAGACGGCACCCGCCGGGGTGCGCTTCACGCTCCTGCTCCACGTGAACAGCGAGGAGCTGGACGCAGCCCTGGGCGTGGGGGCTGGCGACAGCGTGGACGTGCCGGGGGCGGTGTCCGCCCTGACCGAGATTTGCTGGGAGGAGGGCGAGACAACCCGCATCTCCGACAGCGTGCCGACCGTGATAGCCAACGACATCGTGCGCATGAACGAGGACACGCCGCAATCCGAGCAGGGCGCGTATCCGCTGCCGGAGCTGCTGGCCACGAAGGGCTGGGTGAACGACCTGCACGCCGGAGCCGGGCAGTACGGCCTGGTGGAGCTGGAGAGCGGCACGGCCTTGCAGGACGGCCACTACACGGCGGTCGCGTTGACGGCTGGGGGCGCGATTGGCGTGCCGCGCGCCACGGCATCCACCCACGGCACGGTGAAGCTGGGCACCTCCCGCGCGCTTTCCGACACCACGGGCGTGCTGCCCGTGGGGGCGCGCACATCGGACGGCGGACTGGCGGTGGACGCATCCGGCCTCTCCGCATACGCGATAGCCAAGGCTTCCGGCTTCTCCGGCACGGAGGAGGAGTGGCTCGCGAGCCTGAAAGGCGAAAAGGGAGACAAGGGCGACACCGGGGATGTGGGCCCGCAGGGCGCGCCGGAGAGCGTGCTTCGGGTGACCGGGGCGCAGCAGGGGGCGGGCAACGTGCTCTGGAACTACGCCGTGCTGGATGCGGGCCTTGCGCTGCCGGGCTACTTGAAGAAGATCGAGATGAAGTGCCGCACCTCCGGCAACCCTGCGGGTTCGTTCTACCTGGGCGTGTACCAGCAGCCGCTCGGCGGGGGCAACGACCCCTCCGCGTGGACGTTCCTGGGGTCGAGCACCAACTCCGTGACGCAAAGCAACAACGCTTGGGTGGAGTGGGCTTTCCCGGAGGGGTTGGAGCTGGCGGCGGGGAGGCCGCTTGCGCTGGTGTCGATGGCGAGTGCCACGGCAGGCTGGACGATGGACACACAGATAGGCGGGCGCTGCTCGGCGCGCGCCGATGGCGACACCACCACACGGCTGGTGTCCACCCGCGCAACCCTGAACGAGGTGCCGGAGCTGCGCATGACGGTGCAGGTGCCGCTGGGCGGCGCGCTGGTGCTGCACGAGCAGGACACGACCGCGCACGTCACGGCGGCGGAGCGCACCGCTTGGAACGGCAAGGCGGACGCAAGCGCGCTGACCTCCCACGCCGGGAGCTCCACGCTCCACCTGACGGCGGCGCAGAGGACGGTGCTCACGAACGCGGCGGGAGCCATAGCGGCGACCGACGATCTCAAGAACTTCCGCATCGTGTGGTTCAGGAGCCGCACGCAGCCCGCCACGGCAATGACCGTGGAGGCGGCGACCGGGAGCGCGCCGGAGGTGTTCATGGAGGCTGCTGCCTCGGCATACGCCGGGGGCGGGGCGTTCGTGGTGCCGCTGGGAGAGTACGCGCTGCTGGTGTACAAGGGCTCCTACACCTGGGATGGCGACAACGACTTCGCCACCGTGGTCTTGGGGAGCTCTGGCATCGGAGGACAATGCCGGGGAGATGCACTACAAGGAACTGTAAGGCCATGTGCGAGCATCGACCCAACGAGCCCTGGTGGGCATACATCGCCCGGTGGGTGGTGGAGCAGCCGCGCGTGCTGCTCTCCGTCATCGGCATTGCCGCCGCCGGGGTGTTCTACTACGACCTGCGGGAGTACATGCACTACCAGCAGCAGGTGCAGAACGAAACCGTGCGGGTGCTCACCGAGCTGACGCTGCGGGTGGAAAACATCGAGCAAAGGGTGGGCGTGAAAAAGTGAGAAAAGCGACTTTTTACAGGGCGGGAAATATCCCGCCTTTTTTATGTCTTTTTTTGATTTTTGTGTAGATTATCCTTGACTTTTGCGTGACTTCGCAACATAGCAAAAAAACTTCAAAAAAAGTGCATAAAAAGGCAAAAAAAGTTTGACATTTCTCCATAATATGTTATATTTTACAATAGATAAACACCTAAACCGTAATGAACAGCATAGAACTGAAATCAGAATTGGACAAGGCATGGGAAGCCAGCTACGAGCTGGAGGACAAGGTGAACGCCACACCGAAGGACGCGCCGGAATATGCCGGACTCTACCAGGAGTGGGCGGACGCACGCAAGCGCGTGTGCGAGCTTGACGCACTCCTCCGCAAGGCGCTGGGAAAACCGGGCAGGAAAGGAGATGCACGATGAGGGCGACGGCGCATTTTTCGTACACGCTCAAGCAGGCGCACAAGCTCATACAGGTGCTCCACAACCTTGAGAACCACCGCTGGCGGGATGCTGGCGAGCGTTCGCGGCTGGTTCGCGGGGGCGTGCTGCCGGAGTTCTACGCATCCTGCCTGCCGGATGTGCCGCAGGGGTTCTTCCGGGCGAGGCCGGAGAGATGGGCGAAGGTGTCCGACCCGGTAGCGCGCCGCCTGGCGCGGAGGCTTGCGGAGTGCTGGAAGGATGCACTCGTGGAAGTGGTTTGCTGGACGGGCAACGGCTTGGCGTGTGCTCCGAGGACAGTCAAGCTGGACGAGGTGGACGCAACGGGCAGACCACGAGCCGGGGCTTCATGCGAAACGAGAAAGGAGACGGCAAGATGAACTCATGCGAGTTTTGGGCGCGGGAACAGGCGCGCCGGAAGTACCTCTCCGCCGAGGCCGACTTCTTGCAGGCCATGCTCACATGGTCGCTGCTGGTGGCCAAGGCGCAGGGCAACGGAAAGTCGCACGATGTGCGGCAAGCCGGGCAGCGCGCCATGTTCGCGGCGCAGACGCTTATGCAGCGCGTCTCCGGGCTTTCCCGGTGGGGGCTCTCCGGCACGCCGTCCGTGATGGTGAAGGTCCGCAATTTCATGCAGCCGGGGGCAGAGGTGCTGCGCAACCGCAACCGGGGAGACTGGAGCAGATGAGCGCGAACAACACCAATCAGGCCGGGCGCAAGGCGGAGGATGCCTACATCGAAGCCGCGATGCGGCTCTATATCGCCCACGCGCGCATGGCGGCGGCTGGCACGTTCCGGCGGCATCTGGAGATAGCGTGCAGCGACATGGCGCGCTTCCAGGACCACCCCGGATGGGGCGCGGCGCAGGAGGCCGTGGGCGAGACGCTGGAGGGGCTGCTGCGCCGGGCTAACGAGGACGAGGACCGCATGCGCGGGCTCGCCACGCGCGCGGCGGAGGTGCAGATGGCGTGCGCCAAAGCCTTGAAGCGCGCCGGGGTGGAGCGGTTTTGATTTGAACGCCCCGGTATGGAAAAGCACATTGTTTCTTCCGAGGGGATGTCCGCTGGCCACCCGGACAAGGTGGCCGATTTGATTTCCGATTCCATCGTTGACGCATGCCTGGGGCAAGACCCCGGCAGCCGGGTGTCGTGCGAGGCCAAAAAGCCACAATGAAGTGCCGCTTGCAGCCAGCTTCCGGGAGCACCGCTCGCACGGCACTTTATTGTAGGAAATCAGAAAATTGAATGGGGCAGTGGTAGCAAGTCACTTGAAAACGGCACTTTGTGAAAATAATAATCCTAGCATTTTGTCTGTTTTTGTGAGAGTGGGCGGCACT
>JAZLHB010000182.1:0-27480 GCA_045616565.1 Akkermansia sp.
CTTCTCGCGCACCAATCCGAATTCTGCTATTTCGTACCAGCTTTTTGCACCACACAAAACAGCACAAAATGCAATTGTGATTATGTCTATAAGTTTATGTTTCTTTGCCCTGTTGACGCGCTTGTCCTCTATTGTAGAAAAAATAGTTATAAAGTTTTCCATGCGGGTATAATATCATACTTATAACAAAAGTCAACACATAAAAGAATAAAAAACAAAAAAACTTCAATTTTAATACATTTACTGGCTCACCGAGTAGTATTTTGCATGCGCATCTTTTGCAAATTGTCAAGAAAAATTAAATGCGTCGGCCCTGGATTCCAAGCGTGCGTGCTGGACAACGGGGGGCGGATTTGGTAGAATCGCAAGCCATGGCACAAATGTACCCGCCATTCAAATCCGCCCGGGACCAAAGGGGGGAGAAAATCGTCTTCGACATCCTGCAGAAACTGCCGGATGACTGGATGGTTTTCTATGATTACTGGGCGCTGTACCAGGTGAAGGACGACTATGTGAATTTCGAGGCGGACTTCATTGTGCTGGTGCCGGAACGCGGCGTGGTGACAGTGGAGGTGAAGGATTGGCGCGGCGCGCGCATCAACGATGGCATCTGGGAGCACCAACCCGGCGGGGAAGGCAGCCCGTGGAAATCGCTGGGCAAGAAGAACAGCCCGCTCAACCAGGCGTTCCTGTGCAGCAAGCGCGTGATGAAGGGGCTGGTGGAAGCCAAGGTGATATCCGAGGAATCCAAGTACCAGCCTGAATTCCGCTGCCTGGCCGTGCTCACCAACTGCGTGCCCCCCAATTTCCAAGAGGCCACCGAGCAGGACCAAACCATCAGCGGCCACAGCAACATACCGCTGGATACGCTCTACGTGTGCGGGCTTGCCGCCCTGCGGGACCACCTGCAGGAGCGCATTGAATCCCTCTTTGTGAAAAAGGGGCGCCACGGCAAGAACATGACGCCGGAGCTCATGCAGGGCATCAAGAACTATCTGGCTCCCTCCATCCTGTTCGGGCGTGATTTTGCGGGCTATCTGGAGGAGATGGATGAGGCCGGGGCGGAAATCAACAAGCTGCTGCCGATGCTGGAGGAAAGCACGGGCGGCGTGCGCGTGGAGGGCTGCGCGGGCTCCGGCAAAACCGTGATGGCCTGCCGCGAGCTGGCGCGCCTGGCGGCCAAGCACGGCGAGAGCAAGCGTTTCCTGCTGCTCTGCTACAACCTGAACCTGAGCGACACGCTGCGGCGCGACCCCGCGCTGCACGAGCTCGAAGGGAGCAACCTCACCATCTCCAACTTCCACGAATTCTGCATCAACCACGCCCTCATCCCCGCCGGGCGGCAGGACCTCATTGCCACGGAGGACAAGAGCCGCTTCTTCCATGACGATGCCTTCCCCGCCATCCGCGAGTACTTGGCCACCCGCCCTCCCTACGACTATATCTTTGTGGACGAGGCGCAGGACTTCAAGCCGGAGTGGTGGGAGGTGGTGCAGCAATGCCTGGCCCCGCAGGGCCGCCTGTACATCTTTGCGGATGCCAACCAAAACATCTACAACCACGCGAATGCCCTGCCGGAACTGCCCACGCGCGTACGCCTGCGCCGCAACCTGCGCAACCCGCAGGAGATTGCCCGTTTCAGCGCGGCCATGCTGCCGGAGCACGAGCGCATGCAGCCCCTGCCCTTCTGCGGCAGCCCCGTGCAGGTGGCCGAGGGCAGCGACGACCCCGCCGTGCGTGCCGAAAACGTGCGCAAGACAGTGGACGCCATCCTGGCGCGGGACGACATCCACGCCACGCGCAGCGATATTGTGGTGCTCTCCCCCTGGCGCATGCAGAACCACCGCAACTGCATGGCGCTCTTGCAGGACCTGCTGGAAACGGCACCCTCAGAGGGCGAGACCCGCGAGGAAATGTGGGCGCGGCTGGCGCGCTGCACCGCGCCCGGGGCCACGCGCATCTACGGCGACAGCATCAAGCGCTTCAAGGGGCTGGAGGCTCCCTTCGTCATTCTTACGGACATTCCGGGGCTGCAGGAAAGCCGCGGCTTCGGGCTGGACGAGTTCTACGTGGGCGCCACGCGCGCCAAATTCGGCCTGTTCATCGTACCCACAGTGAACGGGGAAACCCTGGCAAAACAATACACCGCATTATGAAAGCATACACCATCATCCTGGCCGCCGCGCTGGCGGCCCATCCGCTGACCGCCGCCACCCTCAAGGAACAGGCGGACAACCTGAACGTGCCCGCCAAGCTGGACATGCTCGCCAAGAAACTGGAAATCCCCAAGGTGGAGGGCGCAAGCGTGCGCATCCTGGGCACGGACTACGAGGAAGTCATCGACCGCAACGGCAAGGTGAGCGGCGTCCATGCGGATGCCGTGCGCGTGAACTTTGAGCTCACGCGCGGGAACGAAAAGGCCATCAGCCGGGATTATGTGGTGGCCGTGCCCAGCGTGGAGCCCAAGGGAGGCCGTGCGGACAAGCCGCAGACCATCCCCGCCGTGTTCAGCTGGGGCCGCCACCACGAGCAGCCCAAAACGCTGGACCTGGCCAAGGTTGCCAAGCGCGGCATCTCCATACCGCCGTGCATGAAAGGCGTGCGGGAGGACCTGCTCAAGGAGTTCAAAATGCCCGCTGCGGAAGCCAAGAAAGCCGCCATCAGGCTGGAGCTCAACGAGAAGCCGGAAGCCACGCTGGGAAGCGAGGGGTACCACCTGACAATCTATGATGAGGGAGAGAATCCCAACGGGGTCATCATCGAGGCCAACAGCCCCGCCGGCCTGTACTGGGGCACGCGCACGCTGCTGCAGATGCTGCGCCAGGGCAACAAGCTCACCGCCGGCTCCATCACGGACGTGCCGCGCTACCCCGTGCGCGGTTTCGTGTTCGATATCGGCCGCCTGCCCGTGCCGTACGAATTCCTCAAACAGGTGGTCAACACCATGGCCTGGTACAAGCTCAACGACCTCCACCTGCACCTCAACGACAACTACATCTTCCTGGAGGACTACACCAAGGCCGGGCGCGACCCCTTCAAGGAGGCCTACGGCGCCTTCCGCCTGGAATCCAATATCAAGGGGCCGGACGGCACGCCGCTCGCCGCCAAGGACGTCTCCTACACCAAGAAGCAGATGCGCGAGCTCATCAAGTATGCCAAGGCCCGCGGCGTGAACATTGTGCCGGAGTTCGACGCCCCGGCGCACGCGCTGGCCTTCACGCGAGTCCGCCCGGACCTGATGCTCAAGACCAAGGACCCGCGCAGCTGCGAGGAGCTGGACGCCGCCAAGCCGGAAACCCTGGCCTTCATGCGCGAGCTGTGGGACGAGTACCTGCTGCCGGGCAAGAAATCCAAGCACGCGGTGTTCGAGGGCTGCACGGTGCACATCGGCGCGGATGAGTTCAAGGGCAACAACGAGGACTACCGCAAGTATACGGACGGCGTGCTGCGCCACATACTGGAGCGCGGCTACACGCCGCGCCTGTGGGGCAGCCTCACCATGAAGAAGGGCAAGACCCCCGTGGTGGCCAAGGGCGTGCAGATGAATATCTGGAGCAAGGACTGGAACCTCCCCTGGCCCGCCATCAACGAGGGGTACGACATCATCAACACCATGGACAGCCAGCTCTACATCGTTCCCTTTGCCGACTACTACCGCATGGACAAGAACCTGAAGGGCCTGTACGAGAACTTTGTGCCGAACCAGATCGGCGCCAAGGGGCGCCCGCTGGCGGAGCGACTTCCCGCCGGGCACCCGCAGCTGCTGGGCGCGGCCTTTGCCGTGTGGAACGATATGATCGACCTGCGCTCCAAGGGCTACACCTACGAGGACCTGCGCGGCATCATAGCCGACACCGCCGCCGCCTTCTGCCAGAAGGTGTGGGGACCGGAGGAGCTGCCCCGCAATTTCGAGGAGCACAACAAGCTCCGCCAGACCATCGGCGACGCCATGGGCGGCGTGGCCCCCAAACCCGAGAAGAAGTAAGCGCCATGCCCTCCCCTGAAGAAGAGTACGAGCTTGCGGCAGCCGCCTTCAAGGCCGGCAACGCCGCACAGGGCGCGCAGCACCTGCGCAACGCCGCCTTCAACGGCCACCTGCCCGCACAGGACCAGCTCGCCCGCGTGTATTTCGCCCAGCTCAAAAGCCGTGAGGACCTGGCGGACCTGGAGTCTGCCGCGCAGGCAGGAGACCATGTGGCGCTCTTTGTGCTGGCCATGTGCCTGATAGAGGGGCGCCTCATCGACAAGGACACGGACAAGGCCGTAACCGCCCTGGCGCACGCTGCGGAGCAAGGGAACGGCATGGCGCAGGCCATGCTGCACAACACCGCGCGCTAGCGGCGGCGCGGCGGCAGGAGCCTACAGCACGGGGGAAAGCAGGCGGCAGATGCGCGCGCCCAGACGCACGGGCCAGCCTGCACGCTCCCAGGCGTCTGCCGCCAGGGGGATGGATTGCTGCATGTCCTCCTCCAGCATGGCGGCCACGCGCGCGTTCATCTCACGCCCCTCCATGAGCAGCGTGAGCTCGAAATTGAGGCGCAGGGAACGCTCGTCCAGGTTGGCGCTGCCCACCGTGCTGAGCATGTCGTCCATAACCGCCACCTTTTCATGCAGCACGCCGGGCTTGTAGCCCATCATCTTCACACCGCGCCGCACCGTGCCGCGCAGGAAGGTGAGCAGGGCCAGGTTGGCCATCCGGTTGTCGCTCTTCAGCGGCACCAGGATGCGCACATCCACCCCGCGCAGGGACGCAGCCAGCAAGGCGGCGTACACGGCTTCCGTGGGCACAAAGTACGGCGTGGCCAACCACAGGCGCTCCTTGGCGCGGGCGGCAAGCTCCTGCACCAGCAGGTGCCAGAAGCTCGCGCTTCCGTCATCCGGGCCTGAGGGGACCAGCTGGCAGCGTTCCCCACCCTGCGGAGACAACTGTTGCGGCAGACCTGCGGCAATGGTTTCACCGGTGGCGCGGTGCCAATCTTTCATGAAACTCTGCATGGTCTGGCACACGGCGGGCCCGCGCAGGCAGAGGAAGGTGTCTCTCCACGAGTTGCGGCGGGAATACTCCTGCCCCACGTTGAGACTGCCGAGATAGGCGAGCTCGCCGTCAATCACCACGAGCTTGCGGTGGTTGCGGTAGTTGATGCGCAGGAAGGAGCTCCACCAGAAGCGCCGCCCGTTGAAGGAGGCCACCTTCACCCCCGCGCTCCGCAAGCGCCGCAGGTAGCCGCGCGGCAGCTTGTGGGACCCCACCTCGTCATAGATGACGTATACGGACAGGCCGTCCCGTGCGCGGTCCTCCAACAGCCTGCGGAGGGTGGAGCCCACCCGGTCGTCGCGGATGATGAAGAACTCCACCATGATGAATTTCTTGGCCGAACGGATGGCGCGGTGGAGCGCCGGGTAGGTGTCGTCCCCGTCCCGCAGCAAACGGATATCGTTCCCCCCGCAAAGCGGGTACCCGCAGCAGCGCGCCATCATGCGGCTGATGATGCCTCCCTCCACCCGGTAGGGCTCCAACAGGTGTTGCAGGCTATCCGCGCCGCACTCTGCCATCTCATGCTCCGTGTGGCGGCGGATGCGCGCCACGCCGAGCGCCAGGTACAGGGGAATGGTGATATAGGGGAAGGTAACCAGGCCGAGTATCCACGCCATGGTGCCCTGCGGGGAGCGCGTGCGCATCAGGGCGTGCAGCGCCAGCAGGATGCCAGCAACATGCAGGGCAACGGCCGCACCGCCGAGCAGGACACTGTAATCGGGTACGGAGAACGCAGCTAGACTGGGAACAAATGCATGCATGGTATCATGAGCGCCGGCGGCGCTGGCTTTGCGGAAGCTCGTCCTCCTTCTGCGGGTCGGAGGAAACGCTGGTATCGGGCTTGACATCCGAATCCGCCGCCACGGGCGGCTTCTTGTCCGCCAGGCCGAATTTCCACTTCAAATCACCGATGGAGCCGTAGATTTTGATATCGATGACGAATTTGGAGAGGAAGGCGATGGGGGCAATCACCACGCTGGGCACGCTGGTAATCTTGGGCCACAGGTCGCCGGCAATGGCCATGTTGTCCAGGTTGACATCCAGGTTGAGACCCACGTTCAGGTTGGTTCCTTTCGCCTTCATGTAGCGGGTGCTCAGGTGGCCGTTCTTGATGATGAAGCGCGCGTAGGCGTCCTGAATGTCGTAGGTGAAGAAATGGTTGAGCAGGGGAACGCGGTCCGTTGTGCGCCCCACCTTGCCGAACAATTTGCCCGGCGCGTTGAACACGGAGGAGATGGAACGGCGGACAAACCCGGGCTTGAGGTTCGGGTCACGCCCGGTGATGCTGTCCTGCAGGCGGTAGAGGTGGCCGGGGATATCGGAAATGAGTTCGCTGATGGGGCTGAAGATGCCCAGCTGCATCAGGTCTCCGTCTGTAATATCCACCTCTCCGTATGCCTGCAGGGGCTGGAGCTCCGGGGAGGGCGATTGGAAGCGCACGGTGCCGTTGCAGAGGGCGGGCTCCAACTTGGCGCCGTAGGAGGCGGCAATCTGCTTGAGGTCCATGCACTTCACCTCCGCCATGCCGTCGATGGAGGTGGATTCACCGGTGATGCCCAGCTTGGTGGAGACCTTGATGATGCCGCCCCAGCACTTGGCGTTCATGCGGTCCAGGTGCACGAAATCATCCGTGATGTGGATGTAGCCGGAGAAGTCCGACAGCGGGATATCCGTGCCCAGGAAGTGGTAGGTGCAGGGCTTGTCCGCCTGCACGCGGATGGTGGCCACCATGGGCTCCTTGGTGTTCTTGGCAATGGGGAACACGCAGCGCTTGGCCTCCACCTGCGCGGGGGCCGGCAGGTTGATATCCTTCATGAACGCTTCCAGCGGCGCGTAGAAGGTGCCGAAGGCATAGCCGGGGTACACCTGGCCGGAGCCGTCCTCCAGCACCATGAAGTTGTTGTCCAGGTTGAAGAGGATGCTCTTGCACTTGAAGGTGGATTTGGCGGTGCCGCCCTGAATGCCGCGGCGCTCCAGCCAGGGCTTGTTGTCGTACTCCAGGGTGATACCGGTAAGGGTGACCAACTGACGGTCCGGCAGGGCGGAGCCGTCCTCCGCCTTGGCATCCAGCTGCAGGTCCACATCCACCGTGCAGGTGGCCTGGGAGATGGCGGAGAGCGGGTCCTTGTCCGGCAGGTCGTCGCGCACGCGCTCGTGGCCGTCCGGCCTGCCGCGGTCGTCCTTGCCCTCCACCACGCCGCCCTGCATGTAGTCCAAGTCGCTCAAGCGGGCGTTGCAGCGGGAAACCACGCGGATGCCGTTGGAGTAGTCCACATGGGTGTCTATGTCTTCCACCAGGGTCTTGCTGCCGTTGCGGAAACGGAAGTCGCGCATGATGCTGTGGGCGTCCACATCGTCAATCAGGGAATCGATGGTGCCCACAAGCATATCACTGCGGCCGGTGACGTGGACGCTGCCGGAGAGGTTGCCGGTCAGCTGCAAGTCCATGTTTCCGGTCTTGTGGGAAACGAGGGCGCGGCCGCTGTAGCAGATGTCTCCGGCATCATTGGTGGCCAGGTCCGCATCCAGGGTGAGCCCAATGGGTATTTCCATGCTGCGGAATGCGGGTACGGTGTAGGGAGTGCGCACCAGCTCCGGTATGTGGACGTGCACGTTGCAGCCGCTCAGGCGGCCCGTGCCGAAATCATAATGCCCGTGGCCGCGCAGCTCCACCATGTGCGGCACGCGTATCTCCTTGAGCTGCTCATCGGAAATGTCCAGCAGGGGAGAGAGCGCGGCAAGCGGCAGGTCCGTATCGTTCAGCTGCACGAAAACGGCTTTCTCCGCTTCCAGCTCCACCTGCAGGGAGGAGGAAAAATCCCTGCCGTCCGCGTTGAAGGAAAGGGTTCCGGCGGCGTGGCGCTCGTCCTCCGTCCCGATGTTGAGCGTAAACCCGGAGGCTTGGAAATCATCCGGCGTTTTGAGGGATGCTATCTCCAGCTTGGCGGAGCCGTCCGCCAGCATCTTCTTCCATTCGCGCCCGGGATTCGCGGCGTTGATTTCCAGGGCTATGCCATCCAGCGTGCCGCGCGGGGAGATGGACTCATCCGCGTCCAACTTGACACAAAGGCTCTCCGCGCGGGAATCCTGCGGGTCAACGAGGTTGGCGGAAACAGCCTTGAGCTCCGTGCGGAGCTTGGGACGGTTCACGGTGAGCGAGCCGTCCGGGGCATCCTGCACCACCTGCTCCGCCACCAGGGAAAGGAGGACGGAATCAGCCTTGAGAGCATCCTGCCCGCCGAAATAATCCGTGCCGTTGATATCAAGAGAGAGACTGGGGCGGGCGAGCGCGGTGCCCGCGCACTTCAAATGCTCCGGCTCCACCAGCAGGGAGAGGGAGTGGAGCGTGGGGGCAAGCTCCTGCAGCTGGGTCTTGCCGGGGATGAACGGAGCCACGCTCATATCCGCCTTCAACGCCACATGGAAAAGGCCCTCCGCCGTGATTCCCTCCGGCAGGGAGACAGGCTCTCCGCTCAGGTTGGCCACGAGTTTCAGGAGACTCTCCGCAGGCATGGAGACATCCGCCTCTGCGTGGCCCTTGCCGTTGGAGGACTGGGCGGCAAGCTGCAGCTTGCCGTCGGGGAACTCCAGGCTCAGCTCGTTGATGTTGAAGTTGCCGTCCGCCAGGAAGAAGGAGAGGAAAGAGCGGTTGACGATGGAGTCGTTGAACGCGCATCCCTTCTGCTCCAGGGTGCCGCGCACGCTGATGTGGTTGAGGGCGAACTCCTCCGTGAAATCAACCTGTCCCATCAGCTGGATGCAGGGGGTGGCATCCTCTGCACGGCGGAAAGCCTTGAGCGCGGGGGGAGCATCCTCGCCCAGGTAGGAACGCAGGATGTAGAGCAGCGGGGCATTGCTGCTCAAATCGAAATCCAGGCGGCGGTGCGCCAAATCGTACCCGCCCTTGAAATCCACCTCCGTTTCCGGGTCCACGGTCTGGAAATGCAGGGAATTGACAATCACCACATCCTCATGGTAGTTGGCATCCACCACCACTTGGCGGAAATGGTAGTCCTCCAGCTCATAGGAGGGAAGCGTGGCCTGCACAAAGGCGCGCGGAGATTCCGGTTCCATGAAATCCAGCGCCACGCGCAGCGTGGGCCTGCTCTCCCAGTGCTGGGCGGCTATTTCATTGTAGGCGCGCTCCAGTTGGGGGCGCGCCTCCGCCAGCAGTTGGGACAAATCGGCGGCGGGGGCGTCATCTGCGGTCTGTTCCGTTTTTCCCCCACCCTCCAGCATGGCCTGCGGCAGAGTGGCGCGCAGGTTCAAATCCATACCCTGCAGCAGGGTGTGGAACTGTATCTCCAGCTTGCCTTCCGCCGCCGTGTAGGTGCCCTGCAGGTCGATGTCATCGGAGGCGATACGCTTTTCCGCATCGGGGGAAAGGGGGATGCTCATCTCGGCATCCCGCATATAGAAGCTGGCGGGGATAAAGCGTCCGCGCAACAGGTCCGCAAGGGCGAAACGGATTTGGATTTTGCGGGCATCGAGCGTGGCTTCCGCCGCATCCTGCTGCGGCACGCTCAGGGAAATATCCTGCACCTTCAGGGCAAGCCCGCTGCCGGGTGAGAGCTTCACCGCGCCAATCTTGACAGGCACCCCGGCTGCTGCCGCGCGCTGCTCAATGTCGCGCAGCACAAAGTCCGGCAGGCCCACAAGGGTAAGCCACGCAAAAATGCCGCCTAACAAAAGAACGGCCAGCAGGCTCAACGTGGGTAGGCATCCGCCGTTGCGCTTGATTTTCAGTTTGCCTGCCATGCCTGGGCGCTGGGTTAGATTTCCGGATCGTGCTCCCCTTCCGGCAGGGGTGGGGCCTTGGGCAGGTTGCGCTCAATGTCGTCCAGCAGGTTCACCATGGCCACGCCGCGCTGGGCGGAGTTGTCATGCTTGAACGTGAGGCGTGGCGTATTGCGCATCACCACCCGGCGGCTCACCGCATGCTGGATATCTCCGCGCTTGCGGTTGAGCTTGTCTATCACCTGGTCCGGGTGCATGCGCCCCACCACGCCTACCCACACGCGGCCTTCCTTGAGGTCCTCTGTCACCTCCACGTCCAAGATGGACACAATGGTGCCGGGCCATTCGAAATCCTTCTGCACGAAGGTTCCGATTTCCCGTTTCATCAACTCGTTGACCTTTTCCAGGCGGCGTGAGGGCATGGCGCGTAGCGGTGCGGTTAGAGGGTTTGCTTGATCTTTTCGAGGGAGTAGCACTCGATGACGTCGCCCTCCTCGTAGTCGTTGTACTCGGCAAGGCGGATGCCGCATTCGAGGCCGCTCTTGACCTCCTCCACTTCGTCCTTGAAGCGGCGGAGGGTGGACATCTTGCCGTCGAACACCACCTGACCGTCACGCAGCACGCGTGCCTCTGCGGTGCGCAGCATCTTGCCGTCCGATACATAAGACCCGGCAGCCTTGCCTTTGTTCAACTTGAACACCTGCCTAACTTCGGCATGGCCCAAAACAGTTTCGCGGGTCTCCGGTTCCAGCAGGCCGAGCATGGCGTCCTTCACCTGGTCGATAAGCTCATAGACGATGGAGAAGAGCATGGCGCGTAGCGGTGCGGTTAGAGGGTTTGCTTGATCTTTTCGAGGGAGTAGCACTCGATGACATCGCCCTCCTCGTAGTCGTTGTACTCGGCGAGGCGGATGCCGCATTCGAGGCCGATCTTGACCTCCTCCACTTCGTCCTTGAAGCGGCGGAGCGTGGACATCTTGCCGTCGAACACCACCTGACCGTCACGCAGCACGCGTGCCTCTGCGGTGCGCAGCATCTTGCCGTCCGATACATAAGACCCGGCAGCCTTGCCTTTGTTCAACTTGAACACCTGTCTAACTTCGGCATGGCCCAAAACAGTTTCGCGGGTCTCCGGCTCGAGCAGACCGAGCATGGCGTCCTTCACCTGGTCGATAAGCTCGTAGACGATGGAGAAGATCTTCACCTGCACGCCCTCTCGCTTGACGGCCTTCACGGCGTTGCTCTCCACCTTCACGTTGAAGCCCAGGATAACGGCATCGGAAGAGGAGGCGAGCAGCACATCGCTTTCCGAGATGGGACCGGCGGCCGCGCCGATGAACTGGCACTCCACCTTGTCGCTCTCGATATCCATGATGGCCTTCTTGATGGCCTCCACGGAGCCCTGCACATCGCCCTTGAGGTAGAGCTTGAGCACGGCCTTCTGGTTGGAATCGCCCATCATGGCGAGCAGGTCCTCCATGCGGGAGCGGCGCGGCGCGGTGAGACGCTCCTGGCGGAGCTCCTCCATGCGTTCCTCGGAGAGCTTGCGGGCGCTGCGCTCGTTGTCCATCTCCACCATCTCGTCACCCACGTTCGGGGTCTCGATGAAACCGGAGACTTCCGCCGGCATGCCCGGTGTGGCCTTCTTGATTTTCTTGCCCTGGTCGTCCAGCATGGTCTTCACCTTGCCGGCGTACGGGCCGCAGATGAAGGGCATGCCCACCTTGAGCGTGCCGCTCTGCACGATAACCGTGGCGGAGCTGCCCTTGCCCTGCTCCATGCGGGCCTCAATGATGGAGGCGCGGCAGTTGGCCTTGGGGTTGGCCTTGAGCTCCAGCACCTCCGCCTGCAGGCACAGCAGGTCCAGCAGGTCGTCGATTCCCGTGCCCTTGGCGGCCGATACGTCCACGCACTCGATGTCGCCACCGAAATCCGTGGGCACAAGCCCCTCCTCCATGAGCTGGGTGCGCACGCGCACGGGGTCTGCAGCGGGAAGATCGCACTTGTTGACGGCCACAATGATGGTCTTCTGCGCGGCCTTGGCGTGCATGATGGCCTCCTTGGTCTGCGGCATGATGCCGTCGTTGGCGGCCACCACGAGCACCACGATATCCGTCACGTCTGCACCGCGGGCGCGCATCTCGGTGAAGATGGCGTGGCCGGGGGTGTCGATGAAGGTGAGTGTGTGCCCGGAGTGCTCCACGGTGTAGGCGCCGATGTGCTGGGTAATGCCGCCGGCCTCTCCAGCCACCACCTTGGTGCGGCGGATGTAGTCCAGCAGGGAGGTCTTGCCGTGGTCCACATGGCCCATGACGGTGATGATGGGAGTGCGGACCTTGAGGGCCTCTTCCGGCTCCTCCTCCACGGCCACGGCCTCGGGCTCCTTGATTTCCTCCACGGGGGCCTTCACGCCGTTGCCCTTCTCACGCTTCTGGCGCTCGTAGGTGATGCCGTGCTTCTCGCAGAGGGCGGCCACCTGGTCGCTGTCCAGCGTGGTGGAGGGGTTGGCGAACACGCCCATGGGCAGCAGCTCGGCAATCAGCTTGAACGGCTTGAGCCCCATGTGGGTGGCCAGGTCTGCCACGGAGATGGGGGCCTTGATGTTGAGGGTCGCATCGTTCCCGGCCTCCTCCGCGGGGGCGGGAGCGGGGGCCGGAGCGGGTTCCGCCACGGGCTTCGGGGCGGGAGCGGGCTTCTCCTCCGGCGCGGGTTCCTCCGCCTTCTTGGGCTTGCGGGAGAGCAGGTCCAGCGCGGCTTTCTTGGGAGCCGCAGGCTTGGCTGCAGCCTTGGCGGCCGGCTTCTTCTCCACTGGAGCCTCTGCTGCGGGTTCCGCCTTCTTGCGCTTCTTGCCGCCCAGCAGGTCGAGCACTTCGCCTTTCTTGGAATCTTTCTCTGGCATGTGTTTAATGAAATGTTGTTGGTGTTAGCAGTTGGCCTTGGCTTTCTCCACAATGGCGGCGGCCTCTTCCTCGCTGATGCCCAGCGCGCCCACCAAGTCGGCCGGTTCCACATACTCGGCAATGCCCTGCAGCGTGGTAAAGCCGCAGGCCACCATGGATGCGGCCAGCTCCTCGGTAATGCCGAGCACCTGCACCAGCTCGGCTGCACCCTCACGGGCGCTGCTGCGGGTGCTTTCCTGTTCGTCGTGGGCCTCCACGCGCACATCCCAGCGTTCCTCCGGGGTGGAGATGAGACGGGCGGTGAGACGCACGTTCTGGCCGCGGCGGCCCTTGGCCTTGGCGGCGGCCTTGTCGTCCGCCACAATCACGGTGACCACGCGGGCCTCGTTGTCCACCTTCACGGCCACGGGCTCGATGGGAGCCAGGGAATCCGTGACGAGCGCGGCCTTGTCCTCCGTGTACTCCAGGATGTCCACCTTCTCCTTGCTCAGCTCGTTGACCACGTTCTTCACGCGGGTGCCGCGCATGCCCACGCAGGCGCCGATGGGGTCCACGTTCGGGTCGTCGCTGTGCACCACCAGCTTGGTGCGGTAGCCGGCCTCGCGCACAATGCTGACAATCTTCACCAGACCCTCGCCAATCTCGCTCACCTCGTTCTCGAAGAGGCGGCGCACCAGGTTGGGGTGGCTGCGGGAGAGGATAAGCTCGTTGCCGCGCACACCGTCGCGCACCTCCACAATGTAGAAGCGCATCCTGTCGCCGCTGTTGTATTCCTCACCGGGAATGCGCTGGCGCTGCGGTACCAGGCCCTCGTACTTGTCCACTTCCACTATCACGTCGCCCTTGTCGTAGCGGCGCACGGTGCCGGTCACCACCTCGCCCACGCGGTCGCGGAAGACGTCCGCAAGCATCTCCTGCTCCGCCTTGCGGATGCGCTGCTGCATGGTCTGGCGCGCGGTCTGCACGGCAATGCGGCCGAAGTCCTTGGGGGTGATGTTGACGGTGATGATATCGCCGGGCTGGTATTCCTTCCCGGTCTTGGAGCCGATGAGCTGGGCGGTGCTCAGCTTCACCTCGTTGAAGTTGTCGGTGAGCTCCTCGTCGTTCACCACGGTCATATCCGCCTTGATTTTCACCGTTCCCTTCTGGGTGTTGATATCGGCATGGAGGTTCAGGATGCGGTCCGCCCCGGGCACCATCTTGGAGTAGGCGGTGAGGAAGGAAGCCTCGAGAGCCTGGATGACGCGTTCGCGGGTGAGGTCTTTCTCGCGCACATAGTAATCGATGAGGGCGGTGATGTCTGTTGTTGCCATGGTGGTTTCTTATCTGTTGTTTGGAGTGAACTCGTTTGGCCCGATAAAAAAGGAGCGGGCTAACACCCGCCCCAATCTAAACTGACCGGAACTCGTACGCGCGTATATTATCCGCGCGCGCCCTCCTTGTCAAGCTTTTTCTGCCGCAAATCACGGATTTGAATTTGGCATGCCTGCCTTGGCGTGGTATGATGGGCGCATGCCTAGAGTTGCCCTTATCCAGCAGGAGGCCGTGGCCGACCCCGCAGAGAACAAGCGCCGGACCGCGGCTGCCATCCGCGAGGCCTCCGCCGGCGGCGCGCAAATCATTTGCACCCAGGAGATGTGCACCACGCTGTATTTCTGCCGTACGCAGGACTGCGCGCTGTTCGACACGGCGGAGAAGTTCCCCGGCCCGTGGACGGATGAGCTGTGCGCGCTGGCGGGAGAGCTGGGCGTGGTACTGGTGGTGGCCGGGTTTGAGAAGCGCGCCACGGGCCTGTACCACAACACGGCCTTTGTGGTGGATGCAGACGGCACCTTCCTGGGCGTGTACCGCAAGATGCACATCCCGCAGGACCCCGGGTTCGAGGAGAAGTTCTACTTCACCCCCGGGGATTTGGGCTACAAGTGCTTTGATACGAAACACGGGCGCATCGGCGTGCTCATCTGCTGGGACCAGTGGTACCCGGAAGCCGCGCGCCTTACCGCCATGCAGGGCGCGGAAATCATCTTCTACCCCACCGCCATCGGCTGGATTCCCGGGGAGGAACCCCTCTACGAGGCCCAGCACTGCGCCTGGGAAACCGTGCAGCGCGGCCACGCCGTGGCCAACGGATGCTACGTTTGCGCCGTGAACCGCTGCGGAACGGAGGGTGAAACCACCTTCTGGGGCCAGTCCTTCGCCGCAGACTTCTGCGGCCGGGTCATTGCCAAGGCCCCGGTGAAGGAGCGCTGCATCCTGTATGCGGACTTGGATTTGGACGCCCTGGAGGACCACCGCCGCATCTGGCCCTTCTTCCGTGACCGCCGCATCGATTCCTACGGCGGCATCACACGCCGCTGGGGAAAGGACGGCTAAGCACCCACCGTGCCGGAATCCACCTTCCAGTACCCGAACCTGCCCATTTCCCGCAAGCGGCGGGAGATTGCAGAGGCCCTGCGCCGCAACCGCGTGATTGTGGTGGTGGGTGAGACCGGCAGCGGCAAAACCACCCAGCTTCCCAAGATTGCCCTGGAGGTGGCCGGCGAGCGCCGCGGCCGCCTGGGATGCACCCAGCCCCGCCGCCTGGCCGCCGTGGCCGTGGCGCGCCGCATTGCAGACGAGCTCAACGCGGAGGTGGGCGGTTTCGTGGGATACCAGGTGCGGTTCGACGACCGCACCGGGCCGGATACCCGCATCAAGATGATGACGGACGGCATCCTGCTGGCGGAAACGCAGAACGACCCGGACCTGCGGCAGTACCACACCATCATTCTGGACGAAGCGCACGAGCGCAGCCTGAACATCGATTTCCTGCTCGGCTACATGAAGCTGCTGCTGGAGCGGCGCAGGGATTTGAAACTCATCATCTCCTCCGCCACCATGGACGCCGCCGCCTTCTCCGAATTCTTCAACGGCGCACCCGTGGTGAACGTGGAGGGGCGCACCTACCATGTGGACCTGCACTACATGCCACCCAGAAACTCAGAGGAGGAGCTGCCGGACCACGTTTGCCGCGCCGTGGAGTGGCTCTCCGAATACGATGACAAGGGGGATGTGCTGGTCTTTCTGCCCGGCGAACGCGAAATACGCGACTGCGCAGACGCACTGGACGCGCTCGACCTGCCGCGCACGGACATTCTGCCGCTCTTCGCGCGCCTGGGGCTTGCGGACCAGCAGCGCATCTTCCACCCCGCACGCGGGCGCAGGCGCATTGTGCTCGCCACCAACGTGGCGGAAACATCCCTCACCATCCCCGGCATCATCTACGTCATCGACAGCGGCGTGGCGCGCATCTCCCGCTACCTGCCGGGCCGCCAGATCCAGCGCCTGCAGGTGGAACCCATCTCACAGGCAAGCGCACGCCAGCGCGCCGGCCGCTGCGGCCGCGTGACGGAGGGTGTCTGCATTCGCCTCTACTCGCAATCGGATTTCGAGGCGCGGGAGGCCTACACAGACCCGGAAATCAAGCGCAGCGCGCTCGCCGGGGTTATCCTGCGCATGGCGGATTTGCACCTGCCGCCCCTCGGTGAATTCCCCCTGCCGGACCCGCCCAGCCCGCGCCTCATCAGCGAGGGCTACCGCTCCCTGCGGGAAATCGGAGCCATCGACCGCACCAAGCATCTCACCGATACCGGGCGCAAGCTGGCCCGCCTTCCATTGGACCCGCGCCTGGGGCGCATGCTGCTGGAGGCGAGCCGCCAGCAGGCGCTGCCGGAGCTGCTGGTGATGGTGGCGGGCCTGAGCATCATGGACCCGCGCGAACGCCCGCAGGAGGCCGCCGCGCAGGCGGACCAGGCGCACGCGCAGTGGAAGGATGCAGACAGCGATTTCATGGGCATGCTCAAGCTCTGGCGCGCCACGCTGGCCTTCCGTGAGCACCACCGCATGCGCCGCAACCAGCTGCGCCGCTGGTGCACCAAAAACTTTGTGAGCTACCTGCGCATCATGGAGTGGCACAACCTGGTGCTGGACCTCACGCTCGCCCTGCAGCAGAACCTGCGCTGGCGCATCCCCGCCCTGCCGCCGGAGGACAAGCAGGCCACGCCGGAGATGATTCACCGCTCCCTCCTGGCGGGTGCCCCCCTGCAGATTGGGTTCTGGCGCGCGGACGACAAGCTGTACCGCGGTGCCAACGGGCGGGAGTTCTCCATCTTCCCCGGCAGCGGGCTCTTCCGCCGCCAGAAGCGCCCGGATTGGCTCATGGGCGCGGAGCTCGTGGAAACCTCGCGCCTCTTTATGCGCCGCTGCGCTGTGCTCAACCCCGCCTGGGTGGAGCAGGTGGCACCGCAGCTATGCTCCTACCACGCCTATGACGCCGCCTGGGACAAGGCCGCAGGCGTGGTCTACGCCAAGGAACGCGTCACCTGCGGCGGCCTCACCATCGTGGACAGCCGCCGCGTGAGCTACGCCCGCTACAACCCCGCCGCCGCGCGCGAAATCATGATTCGCGATGGTATCATGGCCATGGAACTGCGCGATACCCCACCCTTCATCAAACACCTCCAAGATATGCGGGAGGCCGTGCGGGAGGCGGAATCCAAGCTGCGGCGCAGGGACCTCGTGTGGTGCGCGGAGGGCGTGTTCAGGTTCTTCCACGAGCGCATTCCCGCCGACGTGTGCAGCGAAAAGGCCTTGCGCGCCTGGCGCGACAAGGAAGAGAAGCGAAATCCCAAAATCCTCTTCATCCCTTACGAGGACTGCATCTACCCCGGTGAGGACGACACCCCCGCCGACCTTTTCCCGGACGAGCTGCACCACGGCGGCAGGGAATTCCCCGTGTACTACAACCACGCCCCCGGTGAGGAGGACGACGGCGTGACCATCGGCGTGCACATTGACCAGCTGGAGGATTTCTGTGATTTCCTGCCGGAGTGGGGCGTGCCCGCGCACTTGGAGCAGCGCGCGGAAATCCTGCTGCGCAGCCTGCCCAAGGACCTCCGCAATTTCCTGATGCCCATCGCGGAATCCGCGGCGGACTTTTTCGAGGAGTGGTACGACCGCGAGCCGGACCGTCCGCTGGCACAGGCCCTGGCGGAGTTCACCGCCCGCCGAACCGGCAAATTCTGCAACGCCTCCCAGTTCGATATGCAGAAGCTGCCGCCGGAATTCACCACCAAGGTATGGGTGTGCGATGATGCCGGCAACGAGCTCGCCCTCGGCACGGATGTACCCGCCCTGCGCGAGCGCCTGCAGGGCTACCGCATGCGCCGCTTCCACAAGAAGGCCACCCGCAGCTTTTCCGCCACCCCCATGACCCGCTGGGATTGCGGCACCCTGCCCGCTTCCGTGGATGTGGGCTCCGGAGAGGGCTTCCCCGCACTGGCGGATGATGGCGACCGCGTGCATGTGCAGGTCTTCCCGTCACAGGAGGAGGCGGATTTCGCCCACCTGGCGGGCGTGCGCCGCCTCGCGCTCATTCACTGCGCGGATTTCATCGGCAGCATCCGCAAGCGCCTGCCCGTCTCCTCCATAGAGGCCAAGCTCGCCATGACCACCGTGGGTGCCAAACCCAAGGGCAACGTGGCAGACACCCTCGCCTGCGCCGTCAACCTCTGCCTGCCCGCCCCCCTGCCCCGCACGCAGGAGCAGTTCGAGGCCGCCTGCCTGCATGTCCGGGAACACCTGTACGATACCCTGAAAGGCCCCCTGCAAAAGCTCTGGGAGCAGTTGGCCGCAGCCGATGCCGAGCTGCGCGAATTCACCCTCACCGCGCGCGACAGGTTCGCGCAGCAAATAGCCGCAGACCTCATGCAGCAGTGGTCCTGGCTCACCAGGGAAGGCGCTCTTGCCGCGCTCACACGCGATTCATTCAACGACCACACCCGCTTCCTGCGCGGCTTCCGCGAACGCATCCGCCGCATCAGGGAGCAACCCGCCGCCCGCGAGCTGGAGCGCATTGCCACCGTCACCGCCGCCACTCCTCCATCCTTCCCCAAGGAATTCCACAACCATCCCCATTCCGCACGCCACCACCAGTTCGGCTTCCTTCTCCAGGAATTCCGCCTCACCCTCTTTGCCCCGGCCCTGGCCCTCAAGGGCCGAGCCTCCCAAAAGAAGCTCCAAGCCGCCGCAGAGTCCCTGGCAAGCCGCTAACCCCGTGTAGACAAATTGGCCGCAAGGTTGGCGCTCCCGGCCCTAGCCTCGGCAGGGAGGGATGACCTCTCCCTTGTTCAAAAACACCATTGTTTCAAGCTTCCAAGAAATCTCATTGCAGGAAAGTATTTTGCATGTTCCAAGGCTTACCCCAGCGCTCATTTCTTGAAATGAGCGGTGATTCCTGCTTCCAGGGCTGCGGTGCGGGCCTGGCTTTCCTCTGCGGACATGCCGTATTCCTTCAGCAGGCCGCGCAGGGTTTCCAGGGCGTAGTGGGCTTGCGCGGCTTCCTTGAAATTATAGCTACCCATGCCGGCGAGAATGGCCGTCCTGATGGCGCGCACCACCGCCTGTGTCTCCGGGTGGGCCTTGGCGTAGTCCGCCAGGGCGGCATCCAGCGCGGGAATGCGGTCGCTGCAATTCGCGGCGGCCATGGCGCGCGCCAGCAGGACCGCGGACGGGTTGTCCTTCTCCTTTTCCGCGGCGTAGTCGCACGCCGGGGCATAGTTTCCCGCCAATGCCGCACCCAAGGATTGAACGGCCGCCGATGCTGCATCATTCACCTTCTCCGGATGTTCCGTGGCAATGTTGAACATCAGGAAGGCAGCCTCTCCGCAACCGGCGCTCGCTGCCTGTGACATCATGTATTCGTATTCCTCGCTGGTGGGGCCTGCCTGCTTGGCCAGTTCGCAGAGGGCCTCGCCGTTCCCCTCGTCGGCGGACTTCATCAGGTAGTCCATGGCTTTGATGTTGTCGCCCAAGCGCTGATAGGCCTTATAGATAAAGAGGTAGACCTCGCCGGCATTCTTCTCGGTGCATTTCGCTTTCATGTCCTCAATCTGCCGGAGCAGGGATTCCTTCGAGTCCCGGTCTTCATCCTCCCGCAGCAATCCCAATCCCAATTCGGTGAGCAATTCAACGAACTCCGCGCTGTTTACTTCTCCAGAATCACCGGTCGTACCCTTTTGCTTGGAGCACACGGCGTTGCGGACACCGGCGGTGAGCAGCTCGCGGTCATGCTTGTCCAACCCCTTGGGGTCGAGGACAATATTTGTGGTTGAGTCGGCACATCCATGGGGGAAATCATGCAGGTAGTCCTTTCCTTCCTGGTAGCCGGAACGCTCTGCCAGGACATGAAGCATTTCCGCCTGTTCGGTCTGCCCCATTTCCTCGGACATTTTGGCCAAATGCTTATACGAGTACACGGAGGGGGAGAGCTTGGCCAGGCGCATAAAGGCGCAGTATCTCCAGTACAGGCCATCCCAATTCTCGTAATATGCAGGCAGCAGGTAGGCGTATTCATCATCCTTGTCATACACGCCGTAAGCCCAGGCCAGGCATGGGCCGCGCAGGGCATCGAAGGCGCCGCCCTTCATCTCGCAGCTTTCCGCCATGTTCATGAGCATATTGGCGCGCAGCCCATTGCCAACCGTAGCATTCACCATCTTGGGCGCGGCGGCCACCAGGCACCTTTGCATCTCGTCGGCATTGTTGAGCATGACCATGCAGCACCGGGAGGCGTAGCCAATAAGGCCCTGAAGCTGCCCGGCCGACGCAGATGCCTTCAAATGCGGCATGGGATCCTGCCCGCACAGGGCAGCAAGTGCGGCCAGCACGACATGGGCGGAGCCATTGTCTGTGTCGAGGTAGGGCTTGAAGCGGCTTTCCAACCATTGCAGCCGCTCCTGCGGGGTGGCATCCTTCATCTGTGAGCCGCAATAAAAATACAGTGGGAGGATGGGAGACAGGGAGCCTTCCGGTGTGGATTCGCGCGCCAGTATTTGCGCCAGTTTCACGCTTTCTTCCTCTGAGAGGTTTTGGCCGGGCGGCACGCATCGTATGGCTGCGAGCGTACACAGCGCATGCTGCTTGGCCAACTGGGAATGCCAGCCGGCAGCGCATATTTCCTCTGCGCTCTGCGTGTAGAAGTTGATACCGGCAGCCTGCTGAACCTGGGCTGCGGCAGGCGCTGCGGGCGCGGCTGTTTCTTGCGCGACCACGGGAAACGACAAGGCGGCGGCGGTGATGGCGAAATACTGTATCTTCATGGTTTGAGTATGGTTGATGATGTTGCTTTCGGCAAGGAGAAGCACCTGCGGCCCGGTGTGCCCGCTCGCGCGTTCTCTTTACCCTATTAAGCAGCTTGAATGCGGAAATGTCCAATCAAAAAAAAAAAGAAAAATATTCACAAATCGCACATTGTCAACGCTCAACAAAAAACAGAATTTTCAGGTGCATGATCATGAAGGAGACTTGCATGCCAACTGGAGAGGCATCCCGCCATGCGGCGGTGGGGGCGGGGCTCACAGAACCGGGCGATAGTGCCCGGTGAGGGGAAAGGCAAAGAGGGCATCCTCCTCTTGCGTGCCGTTGCCGATATTGTGGATGATGAGCGGTGTGCCGTCCTCCGTGCGGCGGTCGCTCACCACCATGATGTGCGGCAGGTTGCCCGCCACCAGACAGGTTACGAGATCGCCCGGGCGGTAATCCGCCGCTTTTGTCGAAATCGGCAGCTGCCAGCCGCGGCGGGTGAAATAGGTTTGCAGGTTCGGCACGCGGCGGTGGTCGATATTCTTGTCGGGGCGCTTGAGCCCCCAGAGCTTCGGGTAGGCGGAGAAATGCTCTTTCATATCCTCGTGCACAGCCTGCTGCAAATCCAGGTTCAGCAGCCGCAGCGCGCGTATCACCACATCCGTACACACCCCGCGGTCCGCCGGCACATCCCCGCCGGGGTAGTCCAGCTTCACATAGGCGGGGTCATACTCCACCGTCACCCCGATTTGCCGCCGAGCCGCCTCCGGCAGCGTCAGCGCCGAACACACAGAAGCCAGGAGAATCAGGAGCGCGGGAAGCATCGTTTTCATTGCACTCACAGCATAACAGCCCGCTTTCCCACAGGCAAGCGAAAAGCCGCACGCGTGCACCAAAGGATGGCGGAGCCACCCCGCCATGGCACACATGAGCTCATGCAACCGGAGACGTCATCCACCCCGCAAAGCGGGGTTCGGTATGGAGACGTTAGGATGGTGGTTGTTCCCAACCCTTACGGAGTTGGGCTAAATTTGTATCGCCATCTAAATGGCTCAAATATAGCGCACCTTCGGTGCGGGATAACCTGGCGCACCCGCATCAAAGGGCCGGCAGCAAATTGCGCGCCAGCGTATGCCCCGCAGTGTGGGGCCTTACGTTGGAACGCGCCCAGAGGGCGCGCATGCTTGGAGCCATTTAGATGGCGACACAAATTTTTTAGCCCCTTCCGTAAGGATGGGGGCAACCCACGGTGGCACGTCTCAATACCGAACCCGCCCTCCGGGCGGGTGGTTGGCGTCTCCCGTTGCACCTCTCTGAACCACCAAGATGCGCTTTGCGTTTTATCCACACCGCCGCCCCCATTATAGGTTCGCAAATTTCTGGAAACACCTGTGCGCATGGCTCTGCGCGATATTGACACGCGCGCGGGCGGGGAGTATACTCAGAGACACATGGTGGAGAACATCTTGTACATAGTGGCGGCCTACCTGATAGGCGCAATCCCCTTCGGCTACCTGGCGGGGAGGTTGTGCGGCATTGATTTGCGGGAGCACGGCTCCCACAATATCGGGGCCACGAATGCCATCCGCGTGCTGGGAAAGGCGTGGGGCATTCCGGTATTCATCCTGGATTTTTTGAAGGGCTATGTTCCGCTGCTGCTCATGAAGCTGCACCTGGGCGGGGATGCCACGCAGTTCTGCGCGGGTGACATGGGCTGGTTCCTGGGAGTTCTGCTGGCGCTGATCCTGGGGCACACGTACACCTGCTACCTGGGATTCAAGGGCGGCAAGGGCGTGGCCACCACGGCAGGGTGCATGATGGCGCTCTCCCCCACGCTGTGCGGGCTGGCACTGGCGGTGTGGATTTTGATGATGGTGCTCACGCGCTGGGTATCTCTCTCCAGCATGGTGGCGGGCGTGGCCATGGTGCTGCTGGGCATGTACGAGTTCTGGTGGGCGGACGGCGTGCCGAGCGTGCCGGACATGATGCTCATCGGCCTGCTGGGGCTCATCTGCATCCTGATTATCGTGAAGCACCGCGCCAACATCGGCCGTATCCTGAACGGCACGGAGCCCAAGGCTTTTTCACATTCCAACAAACAAGACTGACGTTATGCAACAGATTTTCCGCAAAACAGCCGTGATAGGTGCCGGCGCCTGGGGCACCGCGCTGGCGTTCACCGCCGCCCAGGGCGGCGCGGAGGTGGTGCTCTGGACCAACCGCGAGGTGGAAGCCGCCATTATCCGCGAGACCCGCATGGGGCTGCGCCCCGTGGAGGGCGCGCGCCCGCTGCCGCCCAACGTGAGCGTGACCAACCACTGGGAAGATGTGGCCGGGGCGGACCTGGTGCTGGTGGTGGTGCCGAGCGTGGCGATGCGCAGCGTGGCGGAATCGCTGGGCAAGGTGCAGCTGGCGGGGCATGCGGTGGTGATGAACTGCAGCAAGGGCATTGAGAAGGATACGAACCTGCTGATGAGCGAAATCCTGCAGGAGAAGCTCCCCTGCCCCGTGGGCGCGCTCTCCGGCCCCAACCATGCGGAGGACATCGTGCTCGGCCTGCCGAGCCTCACCCTGGTGGGTTTCGCGGATATGGAGATTGCCAAGTCCGTGCAGCAGCACCTCTCCACGGATTTCTTCCGCATCTACACCACCACGGATGTGGTGGGCATGCAGCTGGGCGGCGCCTTGAAGAACGTCTTTGCCCTGGCCTGCGGCATCTGCGCCGGGCTCGGCCTGGGCGACAACGCGCGCGCGGCCCTGGCCACGCGCGGATTGGCGGAAATGACCCGCATAGGTCTGGCGCGCGGCGGCAAGATAGACACCTTCATGGGGCTCTCCGGCATGGGGGACCTGGTGGTCACCTGCTATTCGGAGCACAGCCGCAACTTGACGGCGGGCCGCCTGATAGCCAAGGGCGTGCCGCTGGAGGAATGCGCGCAGCGCGTGGGCCAGGTGGTGGAGGGCATACCCAACACACTCTCCACCTACCAGCTTGCACGCAAGCTCGGCGTGCGCACCCCGCTTATCGACGGCATGTACGAGGTGATCTACAACAACTGCGCCGCCACGGATGCGCTCACCGCGCTCATGAGCCGCGACCTCCGCGAGGAGGACGTGCGCAACTGACGCGGCGGGCCTGTTGACAACCGACCGCCGAACACGTTCCCCAAGGTGAGATGGAAGCCCCGCCCGACAACCTGTGGCTCGCCGAGATTTGGATGGAGCACCGCGCGCGCCTGCTGAACCTGCTGGCGCTGAAAATGCCGCCCTCCCTGAGCCGCCGCCTGAGCCCGGAGGACCTGCTGCAGGAAACCTACCTGGCCTGCGGCAAGCGCATGGCGTTCCTGCGCGCGCAGCCGGAGGTGCCCATGTTTGTGAAGCTGCGCATGATTGCGCTGCAGACGCTCACGGACCTGGAGCGCCGCCACCTGGGCGCCGCCAAGCGTGATGCCATGAAAGAGAGCGACGGCTCCACCAACGACAGCACGATGGACGCTTGGGCGCATTTCGCGGATTCCATCTCCAGCCCGCGCTCACACATGGAGAAGCTGGAGCGCCTGGCCATCACCCGCCGTGTGCTCTCCAAGCTCTCTGACAACGACCGCAAGATTCTGGAGCTCCGCCATTTCGAGGAGCTCGGCAACAACGAGTGCGCCGCCGTGCTGGAAATAGACCCCAAGGCCGCCAGCATCCGCTATGTGCGCGCATTGAAACGCTTTCAGGAGCTCGTGAATCAGGAAAACGACCTTTTCTAACCCCGATGCCCCATGACGGAAGATGAACAGGAGGAATTGGTGGCCACGCTGGCAGACGCGTTCCTGAGCCGCGTGCGCGCGGGAGAATCCATCACGCCGGACACCTTTGCGGCGGAGCATCCGGAATGCGCGGCGGAGCTGCTGGAGCTGCTGCCGGCCATGATGGACGTGGAGGGGCTGAGCCAGTGCACGCGCCCGAACGCCGGGCTGGTGCTGGACTTCCCGGAGTACCTGGGCGGCTACCACCTTGTGAAGCGCATCGGCAGCGGCGGCATGGGCACCGTGTTCCGCGCGGTCCAGGAATCCCTGCACCGGGAGGTGGCCGTGAAAATCCTCGCCCCCTCCTGGAACTCCGACGCCCGCCACAGCGAGGCCTTCGAGAACGAATCACGCCTCATCGCACGCCTCCGCCACACCAACATTGTGGAGGTGTACGGCGCCGGCCAGGAAGGCTCCTACCGCTACTATGTGATGGGCCTGGTCAACGGCTCCGGCGTTACCGCCGCCCGCCTGCGCGCCGTGTTCCGCGGCATGCCGCCGGAGCAGGCCGTGGCGCGCGTGGGCGTGCAGGCCGCCGCCGCTCTGGCATACGCCCACGGCCAAGGCGTGCTGCACCGCGATATCAAACCCGGCAACCTGATGCTGGATGACGACGGCGTGCTGCATGTGGGCGATTTCGGCCTGGCCACTGTGCTCAACAGCGGAGAGGAGGCGCCTCTCGTCACCCAAAGCCACGACGGCACGCTGCGCTACATGGCCCCGGAGCGCCTGACACGCGGGGAAAACTCCTTTGCGGGAGACCAGTACGCACTGGGGCTCACGCTCTACGAGCTGCTCTCCAACCGCCCCGCTTTCCAAGAGACGGAGCCCGGCAGCCTCATCCACCGCATCTGCTCGGAGCCCATCAAGGCCCTCCGCGGTGAGGGCGAGCTCGGTGCCATCATCAACAAGAGCATCAGTTTCGACCCAGCAGACCGATACCGCAGCATGGACGACATGCTCGCGGACCTGCAGCGCTACCTGAACGGAGAGCCCGTGCTGGCGCGCCCCGCATCCTTCCTGCGGCGCTACGCCATGTGGTTCCGGCGGCGCCCGGCGGTGGCCCTGTGGAGCCACGCGGCCGCACTGCTGGGCGTGGTGCTGTTTGCAACCGTGAGCATGGGCTACGCCCGCGTGCGCAAGGCCTACCGCAGCGAGTCCGAGCAGCGCGAGCTCGCGGAACGCAACGCCGGCATTGCAGATGCCTCCCTGCAGCGCATCTTCTCCGGCATGGTGGGCAATGCGGACCACGGGCTCACCGACAAGCCGACGAAGTCGGACGCGCGCCTGCTGGAGGACCTGATGCCCTACTACGAGGAAATTGTCTCCCAAGCGGAAACCGGAGACTCGAAAATGGGAGATGCCTGCCGCATTCTCGCCAGCATTGCCTACAGCACGCGAGACTACGCCACCGCCACCGAGTATTTCCGCCGCGCCGCAGACTTTTTCGAAAAGGGCAGCGCCGAGCGCATGCGCGTGCTCAACGGCCTGGCCGCTTCCATGCTCCGCCAGCAGGACAAGCCTGCCCTGCGCAGGGAAGCCTACAAGATTCTCCGCTCGGAGGTGGCGGAAATCGGTGATGACGCGCCCTTCGAGCTGCGCTTGGAAAAGGTGCGCGCGCTCATGGCGCTCTCCTCGCGCAACACGCAGTTTGCCGCAAACGCCCGCAGCCGCGGCGCGCACGCCCCGCACGGCGGCATGCCCCAGATTGCCGCAGAGCGCCTGGCCGCCGCCAAACTGCTGCACGACCTGCTGCAGGAACAGCCCGCCAACCAGGCCCTGCGCATGCTGCAGGTGGAAATGCTGCAGCGCTCCGGCGCGCGGGAGATTTCCCGCCTGCTGCTCACCGGCGGAAAGAGTTTGCGCCAGTTGATTGACGGATGGCTCAAGGAGGAACCGGAGAACGATGCCTACCGCCAGGCATACGTACAGGCGCTGCTGCGCCCGCAGGGCTTCCTGCCGGGAAAGGATGCCGTCACCCTGGAGGAATGGGCGCGCGGCGTGAAATACATGCGCAGCATCTTGGCGGGAAACCCCGGTGATTCAGACCTGCTCATCCGCTTCATCAACGTGAGCGACCGCTACGCCGCCGCGCTCACCCGCCAGGACAAGGCGGAGGAGGCACGCCGTGTGAACGAGCAGACCCTCGGCGTGCTCTCCCTCGTCACCAGCAGAGACGATTTCACGCAAGAGCAGCGGGAGCGCCTGGCCATGCTGGTTTCCATGCACCCGGCCCAGGATGCGGACCGCTCCCAGCAGGAAACGGAGATTTCCCTCCTCCTGCAGAGCTCGGATGAGAAGCGCCTGCAGGAACTGCGCCGCAACATGCGCCGCATGCGGGAAAACCGCCAGCGCATGCGCCGCATGGGCCACCCCGGCCCGCACCCTTCCAAACCCGCTCCCCCCAAGCCGCAACAACCTCCCAAGCCCTCCAACCCATAGCGGATAGCGGAACCGCCTCGCCATCTGTCACGCTATAGCGTGACGAGGCGGGGTTCCCGTGCCGAGACCCACATGTGTCCCAAAGATTGAGTTTGTCTTTTTCTACGCATTGATGGGCAATCGTTAGGAAAATCGCCCAAAATTGAGGCCCCCTCCTTTGAATTTTGTCAGTAAAGGCGGCTTGAAACGTGCAACCGGAGACGTCATCCACCCCGCAGAGCGGGGTTCGGTACGGAGACGTTAGGACGGTGGTTACCCCCAGCGCTCCCGCACTGGGCTAACTTTGAGTCGCCATCGGAATGGCTCCACATATAGCGCGCCCTTTGGGCGCGTTCCTACGCATTGCCACGCTTTGCGGGGCAGGCATTGGCCTGTGTTTGAAGCATCCTTTCACATGGCAGGGCTCAGCATTGTTGCAGCCTTGCAGGCGCGTGAGCGTCACCCTGCGGATG
>JAZLHB010000183.1:0-5015 GCA_045616565.1 Akkermansia sp.
GAATGCCGCGCTGTAGCGGCCTCTCTTGTGTATGGGGTGTGCCATAATGTGTATCCTTTCTTGGTTATTATACACCCTCCTGCCAAAAGCGGCACCTTTTCCCGGCTTAGCCTACCGTCCTAATTTCTGGGGCCACCATAACCTACAGTACTAGCAAAACTATAATGACACCATTGAGCATCCAAACAAGAACGACCATGAAGAATACTTGCTTCCTCTCCATGCTGGCTGCCGCCCTGCTGGGTGGGCAGGTGTTTGCAGCACCCACGGGAACCGCCGTTGAGGGATATGATACGGAACACTCCACTACAGACAAATATTACGGCACGTATTCCGACACCGAATCCGCCACGGGAGGAAATGTCACCATCAAGGCCGACGAGCAAGGGGATGTGCCCAACAACGCCTCTGTGTACGGCGGTTGCTCCACTGTGGCAGATGCTTCCGGCAATACGCTAACCATGCAAGGTGGGACTGTAGGGAACATCCGCGGTGGCTATGCACAAACAGAGGGAGATAGCGACAATAACACGGTGATTATGAAGGGAGGAAGTGTTAATATACTCTACGGAGGTAACGCTGGTAACAATTACTCTGCTTCCAACAATGTAGTCATAGTCACGGGAGGTTCAATATCGACAGCCCTGAGCGCTGGCTATGCAAACGGTGGTGCGATGAATAACAAGCTGCATCTGGTGGGCATGGGCGCGAGCAATGTGAGCATTGCGGATGCCCAGGGAAGCATCGGCACATACAGTGGTGGGAATGGCGGCATTACACTCAAAAATGTGTTTGGCGGTTATGCTGCTTCAGGGAATCCATCCACAGGCAATTCCATAGACATCTACGGCACGGGTATTAAGATTTCCGGAAGGTTCTCGTATATGCAGGTTCTCACTTTCAACATCACGAATGCCCAAATGGCCGCAACGTCCCCGGAAGTCGCAGTCAACCACACCTCCACCGCGGCTTCCTCGGCCCTGAACCTCACTGGCGTGGACCTGCAAATCAAGGACCTCGACGTGCAGGCGTGGACACCCGGCAAGACAATCACGCTGGTGCAGGCATCACAGGAAATCACAGGACTTGGGGATGGCAAGGAGGTAGACATCACGGATGCTACAGGTGCCAAAGTGGCGCAAGGCAAGCTCCAGCTTGTCGATGCCCCAGAAGGAAAACATCTTCTCACCCTGACCATCCAGGGTAACGTCCCAGAACCCACCACAGTCACCCTTACCATGCTTGCGCTGGCTGGCCTCTGTGCCCGCCGCCGCAAAAAGTGAAATGTTAGGCTAGACGCCTCTCTCTCTCTCCCGCCCCGCTTGGCTTTGAGCCTTGCGGGGCGTTTTCCATATACGCGTAGCCCGCCAAGTCACGATGCCTCCCGAAAAAAAACGCAACCCCGCATTGCTGAGGGGCTGCGACACACACATAATATACTTCATTTTCGTAATGAAAACACACGCGCGGCTCTCGACGTTCGCAGTACTCATTCTAACATTTCGTATCGGGATTGCAAGCCGTTTTTTGCAGGGCGTAACATTTTTTTTGAGCGGCGTTGCCGTGCGTGCCACCGCCGCCCGCGTATTTTTTCGACTTCCTTCTTGACCTAGGCACAGCAAACGCTTATACTGCTTCCCTGTGTGCGGATAGGGTGTCCGTACCTTTTCACTCCAAGCAACTCAACAATTACAACCATGAAGAAAACATTATTCATTGCCTTGTTCACCGCCGCCCTGATGGGGGGGCAGGTTTGCGCCGAAATCACTGGTACCACCGTTGATGGGTATGAAGTGCTAAAAGACAACCTCTATTACGGCAAGTACTCCGACTCTGAATCCGTAGCCGATGGAAATGTAACCATCAAGGCTGATGAGTATGGAGAAGTGCCGAACAATGCAGATGTATACGGCGGATCTGCGAAGAACGGCAATGCGTCCACCAACTCCGTGACTATTTCCGGCGGTGAAGTTCGCAAAATATTCGGCGGCGATGCGTATGATTCAGCCAAAGGCAACACCGTGACCATGACCGGCGGAAAGAGCGGCATCATATACGGCGGCTATGCTACTTACGGCGACGCGACCGAGAATGATGTAACCATAAACGGCGGTTATGTTGAATACTATGTACGCGGCGGCTATACGTATTCCGGCAATGCTACCGGCAACACAGTCACCATGTCCGGCGGTGAAGTTGCTGATGTGCTCGGTGGTCATGCGTACATGTCTGGCATTGCTACCAAGAATACTGTAACCATAAACGGCGGCACGGTTAATTCCTGTGTAATCGGCGGTTCTGGAGAAGACACCGGCGATGTTACCAAGAATACCGTTATCATGCACGGTGGAACGGCTCTTTATGTATACGGCGGCTTCGCGTATTCTGGCGTAGCCTCCGAGAATATTGTAACCATAAACGACGGTTATGTTGATAACGAAGTATACGGTGGCTGGTCGTATTCCGGCAATGTATCCGGCAACACCGTGACCATAGCCGGCGGTGAGGTTGGCGACGAAGTATACGGCGGCTATGTGAATGATTCCGGCGATGCGACCGGCAACACCGTGACCATGACCGGCGGTTATGTTGATGTCGATGTATACGGCGGCAATACGTATTCCGGCAATGCGACCGGCAACGCCGTGGACATGACCGGCGGTTATGTTGATGACGATGTATACGGCGGCAATACGTATTCCGGCGATGCGACCGGCAACACCGTTACCATAGCCGGCGGTGAGGTTGGCGACGATGTATACGGCGGCCTTTCGTGTTCCGGCGAGGCCTCCAGCAACACCGTGACCATGACCGGCGGTGAGGTTGCCGGCGATGTATACGGCGGCATTGTATACGACGGCGATGTGACCGGCAACACCGTGACCATGTCCGACGGTCAGGTTGGCAGCGATGTATACGGCGGCTATGTACAGGATACCGGCAATGCGACCGGCAACGCCGTGGACATGACCGGCGGTCAGGTTAATAGCGGAGTATTCGGCGGCGTTGCAACTTCCGGCAAGGCCACCGACAACACCGTGACCATGACCGACGGTCAGGTTAATGGATATGTATTCGGCGGCTGTGTACAGGATACCGGCGATGCGACCGGCAACACCGTGACCATGACCGGCGGTCAGGTTAATGGATATGTATGCGGCGGCTGTACGTATTCCGGCAATGCCACGGACAACACGGTCCACCTGGTGGGTGAGGGTGCATCCTACACGGTTGGTGACACCACCTACAAGGGAGGCAATATCGCGATTCAGGGCGGCGTGCATGGAGGCTATGTGGAGGCAGGCGGGGTTAGCAGCAACAACTCCGTCCATATCCACGGAACAGGCACCAGCATCGGCGGCACCATCGATTCCTGCCAGTTGCTGACCTTCCACTTGGTGGATGCCCAGGCTGGCGGGGCTGCCGCGCCCATGATCACGCTCGGCGGTGCATTGAATCTGGAAGGCGTGGAGCTCGGCTTCTACGGCGATGCCGTGACGGACTGGGCAGCCTTCGAGGGCAAGAGCATCACGCTGGTAAGCATGACAACTGAAACCATCACGGGCCTGGTGCAGCCGACGGATTCCGTGGACATTACGGATGAAGCGGGCAAGACCGTAGCCACCGCCACGCTCACGCTCAGCGAAGATTTGCAAACGCTGTTCCTGACCAACATTCAGGGGGTGGGCCCCGTTCCCCCGCCCGTACCCGCCGCAGAGGCTGATGCGCTGGACGTGACGCTGGTGAACTCCCTGTGGGCGAGCAGCGCGTATGTGCGCGAGTTCGTGCGCCTTTCCGGGGCGCAGGGCTATGCCCTGAAGACGGGCGACACCGCCGTGTGGGGCGGCGGCTTCGGCACCTTCATGCACGCCACGGGCGACCGGGGCTTCAAGTCCGACGGCGGCGGCTACGGCATTGGCGTGAACCATGCCTTCTCCGCCAACACGCAGGCGGGAATCAGCTTCGGCCAGGGCTTCGGCTCATACCACAACAGCGGTGTGGACGGTGCCACGGTACACCAGCGCGCCATCCTGGCCGCAGCCACCGCCTCCACCCGCATGGGCAAGGATTTTTCCCTGGGCGGTCACCTGGCCTTCGGTAGCGTGCGCAACCGTGCGGATTGCCGCCTGGACGGTGCCACCGAGCGCGCCCGCTGGAACGACAACGTGTTCAACTTGGGCGTACAGGCTGCGTATGACTTCCATGTGACGGACGCCACCGCCATCACGCCCTTCCTGGGGCTGGATTGGGCATACGGCGCACAGGAAAGCATCAACGGCGCATACGGACGCCACTACTCCCATGGCCGCTTGAACGAACTTCGCATGCCCGTGGGCGTGACGGTGTCCACCTGCACGGAGGCAGGCTCCACCAAGCTGCTGCCGCAGCTCTCCGTGGCATACGTGCCCTCCCTGGCGCAGCAGAACCCGCACGCGGGTGTGACCAGAGCAGACGGCAACTACCGCGTGAAGGGCTATGCCCCCGGCAGGAACGCCTTCATGCTCAACGCGGGTGTAAACGCGGTCTTCTCCGATTCCTGGAGCGCGGGCGCCTTCTACACGCTGGAAACCCGCCGCCACAGCGTGGACCAGAGCGTGAACGCCAGCGTGCGCTACACATTCTAACACGCTTCATCTGTTTGTATCTTCCCGCCCCGCTTGGCCGTATGCCTTGCGGGGCGGTTTTGTGCCCCATTCATGCGTATGGCAAAGTATTTTTGGGGGGGATGGTAGGTGATGCGCAAAGCGCTTCATGATGGCTTTGAGACATGCAACCGGATAGTGGAGCCGCCCCGCCATTCGTCCAGCCTCCGCTGCGCGGCGGCGTGACGAGGCGGGGTTACCCGGCGGAGACGTTAGGACCCTCGGCACCCACGGGTTTACACCCGTGGCTACAGGCCCCTTCGGGTACGCTCCGCCTGCGGCGGAGCTTTATTTGGCGCGCCTGTCGGCGCGGAGCGATACCTGCTTCATCTGGCATGCGGCCAGATGAAGCCCTGTGATTCGCGCGAAGCG
>JAZLHB010000184.1:0-17618 GCA_045616565.1 Akkermansia sp.
GAGGGGTATTTCTTGGACATATCCGTGTAACGCGGACAGTATAGCACTTTTCACGTGTTTTGGAATTCTTAAATGATATGATTCCTCATTTTTTCCGACCATACCCTCTCAATCACCCTTTTCGGTTAAATAGAAGTCCCCTGAATAAAGGCGTTTTATTCGGTGGGCATGCCCTGCTGCTGCATCTGCTGGAGCATTTCCGGCGTGAGCTGGATGGGCATGGCGGGGGCCTGTCCCTTCTGGATATCGGTCACCTCCAGGGTGAAGACGAGCGTCTCGTTGGGACCGATGGGGCCGCGGCCCTCCGGGCCGTAGGCGAGCTTGCCGGGGATGACGATTTCCCACTTGGAGCCGATGGGCATGAGCTTGAGGGCCTCGCTGAAGCCGGGCACCACGCCTTCCAGCGGCATCTCCACGGGCTCGGCGCTGGAGTCAAACTCGGAGCCATCCGTGTGTGTGCCGCGGTACTTCACCATGGCCACGGCGTATTCACCGTGCTCCTTGGCATCGTACTTCTTGCCCTCACCCTTGGTGATCACGCGGTACATGAGGCCGGAATCAGTCTTCACCACGCCGTCCTTCTTGGCGAATTCAGCCATGAAGGCCTCGCCCTTCTTGCCGTTTTCCTCACCCACCTTGGCCATGCGGTCCTGGAGGGTCTGCTGGAAAGCCATCATGGCGGTGCGCAGGTCGTCTTCTGAAAGCGTGGGCTTCTTGCCCTGAATGCCCTCCTTGAACGCCTGGATGAGCGTGGCGTCATCGAAGTCCTCCACTTGAATGCCGGGGGCGGCGGCGGAGAATTCCTGGGCGGTCTTGTAGCCCACGATGTAGGAGAGGGCCTTCTTCACCTGCTCCGGGGAGACGGAGGGGGCGGCCGGCTGCGCGGCGGGAGCTGCGGGGGCAGCCGGGGCTGCGGGTGCATCTTGAGCGGTGGCTGTGGCCATGGCGGCCAGCCCTGCCAGTATCATTGTGTACTTTGTTTTCATAATATGGGAAGGGGGTGTTTAGAAGCTGTCCTCAGTGGGGATGGCTGGTTTGTTGTTGGCGGGGGCGGGCTTGGGCGTCTCCAGGATGGTGTCGCTGTCCGGTGAGCTTTGGCCACCCTCGTCCTTCTGGGCGTCGGCATCCTGGTTGAGCGGCTCGCGGGTTTCCGGGTCCACCTCCACGCCGTTGATGAACATGCGCTTCACCATCTTGCCGGTGCGGGAGTCGTAATGCTGCATCACCTGGGTGCTCTGCACGCTGGCGCCGTTGCCGCCGCCAAAGGAAATCTGGAAGCTGCTGCCGCCGCCGCTGTTGGTGCTCAGGGAATTCAGGGCGTTGACACCCTGCAGCAGGGCGTTGGCGGCACTGCCCATGCCCATGAAGTCGTCCTCGTCATCCATCTGCGGGCCCATGGGGGGGGGGGCAGGCAGGCGGCGCCCGCCGCTGCCCAGCGGCGCGGCGCTGGTGGGTACGGAGGCATCCGCCTGGGGATTGGCGGGTTGCGCGGGAGCCTGGGGCTGCCCCTCCGGCTGCTGTTCTGCGGGCTGCGCGGGTGTGGCGGGGGCATCCTGCCCGCTGCAGGCAATGCGGCTGCAGGCGCGCACGGGGTCGTTCCCGCCGTTGCCGAGCATGTAGAGGTGCACCATCTTGAGCACGGCCTCCTCTCCCTGCTTCATCTGCAGGATTTTATCCGCCACGTCGGCAGGCTGGCCGGGGATGTCCTTGCTCAGCTCCACCGTAAAGCGCGTGCCGGCCTCCAGGCGCCCGTCTCCGTAGCGCACATATTTTTTGTAGGCCAGGTTCTCGATGACCTCGAACACGGCCACCTTCGTGGTGACCGGCTGGTCCTGGTCCAGGGATTGCGAGGTGACGTCGCGCACATCGCGCAGGGCGGCGCGCACCGTGTTGGCGGCCAGCAGGTCGCAGTTGCCGGCAGGCGCGGCCACTGTGGGGGCGGGTGCGGTGATATCCGCCAGAGCCGCCGGCGCGGCGGCCATGGCTACCATGGCGGGAATGATAAGATATGTTTTCATTGCTGAATGACAGACGGCATCATCTGCCCATCTGTTCAAAATACTACCACGCGCCCCTGCATTTTGCGATACGGAAATGCGGCACGCGGTGCGAACCGCCGCCCTGTGCGGGGCTTTTCTTTGTCATGATGCCGCGCATGCCCCAATGCGAGCTTGAGCCCGCGCCTGTTCGGCCTAGAATACAGGACAATGATACGCTTCACCATCCTGGGTGTGCCCGTGAGCATCCACCCCTCTCTCTGGATAACGCTGGCCCTGCTGGGCGGCGGCATGCACATTTCCCAAATGGGTGATCTGCTAGGGGTGGCGCTTTTTGTGGTGGCCGGGTTCATCTGCCTCCTGGCGCACGAGATGGGGCACGCCCTCACCGGCCGCGCCCTGGGCGGCGGCCACCCGGAGATCCACCTCGCCTGGCTTGGCGGTGACTGCTCCAACATGGATGCCCGCCTCACCCGCACGCAGGGCATCATCATGACAGCGGCGGGGCCGCTCTCCTCCCTGGCGGTGGGCGTGCTCGGCGCCTTGCTTTTGGGCCTGTACGTGGGCAGCGTGCCGCTCGGCGGGCAGCTTGCGCTCAATTTCATTTGGGGGGTGATTCCCACGGAAGCGCTGGTGGGGTATCCCGCCATGGCCATCTTCTTCTTCGTCTATGTGATAGAGATAGCCTTCTGGTGGACGGTGCTCAACCTGCTGCCCGTGTTCCCGCTGGACGGCGGTCAAATCATGCACGGGCTCATGCGCTCTCCGCGGCTCATGCACACCGTCAGCCTGGTCATAGCCATTGTGCTCACCCTTTTCTTCCTGGTTTTGGGCGTTTGGCTCATGGGCATTCTCATGGGCGTATTGGCCTACTTCAATTTCCGCATGCGCCAGCAGTGCCCGTATTGAGGCATGCCCGCAGCGGCTCCCCCGTTCAATAATCAAACCTGTCGCCCTGCGCGAGCTCGGCGGGGTTGATGTACGGCACGGTGAGGCGGGGGATGCCGTTGTAGGCGCGGGGGATGTTTTCCTCCGTGATGAACGTGTGGCGGTGCAGGGCGGCGGGGTAATCCACGGCGGGGTCCTGTGTGAAGATGGCGGCAGGGCCGATGACCAGGGTGTGCGCGGCGTGGGCGGAGGCGTGCCGCGCCCACGCGGCCGGCAGTTTGCAGCGGTAGGCCGCATGGCGGGCGGAAGGCATGGTTGGCGGGCACAGCAGGGCCAGATCCGGCCGCAGCTGCGCCATTGTTTCCCCGGTATCGCCCTCCAGGAATCCGCTGGCGCGGTCCAGCCGTGAGCCGAGCAGGGAAAGCTCCTGCGCGAAGCGTGCGGGGGAGAGGGCTTGCAGCACGGCGGGATTGGCGGTGAACACGCGGCAGTTCAACTGCGGGTGGCGCGTGAAGAGCACCAGCGCAAAGGCCGCGTCTTCTATGTACACCTTTTGCGTGGCATTGGGCCGGGAAAAGTGTTCCGCCACCAAATCCGCGAGCTGGCAGTCCAGCCTGGCCCCGTCGTCGCCACCGCCGGTGGGCGGTATGTACTCCGCGCCGCCGTGCACGCGGCGCAGCAGGCCCTGCCGCTGCATGGCCACCAAATCCGTGCGGATGGTTTCATCGGTCACGCCAATCTCCTGTGCAAGCTCGGAGGAGCGGATGCAGCCGCGCTGCTGAAGCAGGCGCAGGATATACGCGCGTCTCTCGTGTGCCACATACATGGGCGTGTGGAAAATCAGTGTTGCAGCTTGGCGGAGAAATCATCCAGCTTGCTGAGCAGGGCGCTGCAGGCTTCCAGCAGGAGCGGGGCCTGCTCCATCTTGCTGGCGCAGGTGCTCAGCGCGTTCAAGCGTTCCGTGATGGCGCGCGCGCGGCGCAGCGCCAAATCTGCCGGGAAACGCTTCTGGCGCGTGAGCAGGATGGTGGCCAGAATGTGGGAAACAAGCACGGAGTAGCCGTTCACAAAACGCTCTCCATCCGCCGTGAGCTTGCCGCGCGTGGGCACCAGCACATGCTTCTGCACCAGCGCGGTCATGCGGTTTGTTTCCTGGAACAGGCGGTGGTGCATGGCCTTGTCCACCTCCTGCGCGTACTCCTGCTCCACAAAGTCCAGCAGGTCCCAGTCGTCGGTGTCGGTGGGCGGCAGGTGCTCCTCGTCCTCTGCGGCGTGGCGCGCCAGGATATCCGTGCGGTCCATCACATAGGCGATGGAGTTGGCACCGTCTCTTGCGAACTGGTACTTGCGGCGCACGGAGGGGTAGATGCTCATGCAGGCCTCCGCGCGGTTGAGGCGGTAGTCCCAGTCGCAGGGGGGGAATCCGTTGTTGTTGATATCGTTGAAGGCGTGGCTGCGGAAGCGGCGCACGTTGAGCGCCACATGCTCGCGCAGGGCCTCCATGTTCAGGAATTCCTGTGAGTTGGCCTCCGCCCAGCCCATCTTCCACTGCGGCAGCGAGATCTCGTAGCTGAACAGGGAGGTCTCTATCAGGATGCGCATCTCGTGGGAGAGGAAGAACTCGATGGAGAGCAGGTTGGACAGCGCCCGCTTGTTGTCCGGATCCGGCTCTCGGCGGGAGAGCGTGATATCCCCGGCAATCGGCATGCGGTGGTCATCCCGCAGGGTGCGCAGCACATGGTGCTCCTCCCGGCGTTCCGGGGCGGCTCCCTTGTTCACGAAACTCACGCGGCAGCCGGCGATATCCCGCAGGCAGTTGCCGCGCATGGTGTGCTCCATCGGCTCGCCGCCGTCTATACCCCACAGCTGCAGGGTGATGGTGTCGCGCACGGTGTTGTCGATAACGCCGTGGGAGATGAGCGGTGTGATGAGGGCGAGCATGGGAAGCGGGGGCGTGAAATCAGTTGCAGGTGGCGCGGGGCAGGGTGGCGGCCAGGCGCTCCACGGTTTCCGTGGCGTTCATGAGCTCCACCACGGCGTCCCACCTGCCCTGCATGAGCGCGGCGCGCGGTTCCTCCGGCATGTGCAGGGGAATGCTCGTGCCGGGGCAGCTGAGCGTCATGGTTTCCAAATTCACGCACCATTCCGTGTCCGGCTGCCGCGTGGTGATTTCCATGGCGCGCTGCATGTCTGCAGCGGAGGCGCAGACGCAGGGGAGGCCGATTCCGGAGCTGTTGCCGAAGAAGATTTCTGCGAAGGAGACGGCCACGACGGCGCGGATTCCGGAGCGCTTGATGCACTGGGGTGCGTGCTCGCGGGAGGAGCCGCAGCCGAAGTTCTCACCGCCCAGGATGATGCATGCGCCGCGGTGCTGCGGGGCATCGATGGGGTGGCCCTTGGTGCTGCCGTCCGCGTTGAAGCGTTCATCATAGAACATGGTTCCCGCCAGCTCGTCGAAGGTGATGCACTTCAGGAAGCGCGCGGGGATGATGCGGTCGGTGTCCATGTCCGCCCCGGGTACGGGAACGGCCTTGCCGCTGATGGAGATGATTTTTGCGAGTGCCATGGCGGAATAAATGTTAGGCGTTGGAAACGATGGAGGGGAAGACCTCGCGCGCATCGGCCACGCAGCCGGTCAGGGCGGCGGCGGCGGCCATGGCGGGGCTCATGAGCAGCGTGCGCCCGGTGGGGCTTCCCTGGCGGCCCTTGAAGTTGCGGTTGCTGGTGCTGGCGCAAACCTGGTCGCCCTCCAGGCGGTCCGGGTTCATGGCCAGGCACATGGAGCAGCCGGCCAGGCGCCACTCGAACCCGGCGTCGCGGAAGATGGCGGCAATGCCCTCCTCCTCGCACTGGCGGGCGGTCATCTGCGAGCCCGGCACGGCGAGCGCGCGGATGCCCGGCGCCACATGCTGGCCGCGGATGAGCTTGGCCACCTCTCGGAAATCTGAGATGCGGCCGTTCGTGCAGGAGCCGATGAACACCACATCCACCGGGAAGCCCTTGATGGGCTGGCCCGCGCGCATTTTCATGTACTCCAGCGCGGCGGTGCGCGCCTTGCGCGTCTCTTCGTCCGCCGCGTCCTCCGGTGCGGGTATCACGCCGTTGATGCCGATGTTCATGTCCGGTGAGATGCCCCAGGTGACGGTAGGCTCGATATCCTCCGCGGCAATGGTCACCACGTCGTCGTATTCGGCATCCGCATCGCTGGCAATGGCTTTCCAGCGGGCCACGGCGGCATCCCACTCCGCACCTTTCGGCGCGTAGGGGCGGTTCTTGAGGTATGCAAAGGTCTTTTCGTCCGGGTTGATGTAGCCGCAGCGCGCCGCGCCCTCGATGGCGAGGTTGCAGATGGTGAGGCGCCCGTCCATCTCCATGTCGCGGATGACGGAGCCGCCGAACTCGTAGGCGTAGCCCAGGCCGCCCTTGGCTCCCAGGCGGCCGATGATGTGCAGCGCCACATCCTTGGCGGTCACCCCGGGGCGCAGCTTGCCCTCCACCCGCACGGCACGCACCTTCAGGGGAGACATGGCAACGGTTTGCGTGGCGAGCACATCACGCACCTGCGTGGTGCCTATGCCCATGGCCACGGCCCCCATGGCACCGTGCGTGGCGGTGTGGGAATCACCGCACACAATGGTCATGCCCGGCTGGGAGATGCCCAGCTCCGGCCCCACCATGTGTACAATGCCCTGCTGGCCGCCCGGCAGGTCGAACAGGCGGATGTTGTTCTCCTTGCAGTTGCGGCGCAGCTCGCTGAGCATGGTGGCTGCGCGCGGGTCCGCGTAGGGCTCGCTCTGGTTGTCTGTGGGGATAATGTGGTCCGGCACGGCGAACAGGCGTTCCGGGTGCAGCACCGGCAGCCCCAGCTCCCGCAGCATGGCAAACGCCTGCGGTGAGGTCACCTCGTGCAGGTACATCGTGTCGATAAACAATTGCGTGCGCCCGTCCGGCAGCGTGCCGGCGTTGTGCGCCTCCCAAACCTTTCTGTAAAGAGTCTTGCCCATGGTATCTGGAAACGCTTACACTTTAGCACCCTTGGCAAGCAGGGTCAAATATGTGTTGCGGCATATTCAGTCATGCTTGCGTGCACGCTTGGCGGTGTAGGCGTGGATGCGCTTTTGCACGTTCTGGCGCAGGTTTTCATAGAAGAAGAAGGGGTCGTAGGCGTGGTAGACTCCCTTGCCCATGAAGCCCATGCCGGACGGTGCGGAGGTGCCCGCCGGGAAGATGGGGTTGATGGTGCCGCGCTTGGGGTTGATGACGGCACCGCAGTATTGGGGCTTGGAGGTGCCGCCGCCCAGGATGCTGCCCACCCGTGCACCCTTGTTGAGTTCTGCGGGGGCGGGCGTGGCATCGGTTTTCCAGTTGAGCGGGTTGATGCTCAGGGAGCGCGCCCCGGGCGGCACCAGGGCGGAGCCGGTTACCTCCGGGGCTTCCGTGTTCCAGGATACGAATACGCCGGTATCGCTCTCCCCCCGCGCGGGCTTGAGCTGCGGCGCGGCGGCGGTGTCCTTTTCTGTGATGCACCAGCCGATGAGGTAGGCCGCCACCATGCGCCTGGAAAGCTTGGGGTCTGCCAGCACATCCTTGATGAGGCGCAGCGCGTGCTCGCTCCCCTGGCTGAACCCGGCAATAATGAACGGGCGCCCCTTGCTGTCGTGCTCCAGAAAGTGCAGGAAGGCATCCTTTGCATCGCCATACGCCACTTCTTGCGCCGCGCGGTCCATGTAGTGCGACATGGTTTTCTGGCGGTAGTACGGGGCAAAGAAGCGCGCGGCATCAGAGTAGATGCCCTTCTGCCCATCCACGCTGCGCTTGAAAATGAGACGGGACGCCGTGCCGTTCACATCCATGTTTTGCTCCTGTCCCAGGGAGACGGTGGGGCAGAGGAAGAACACGTCCACTGGCTTTTCCGCCGTGGCTTCCCCGTTTTCACGGTGTACCCAGAGTTTCTTGTCGGAATAGTCCAGACCCAAGGCGGTGGACAACGCCAACGCGCATGCCAGCAAAAGGGAGAATGCCTTTTTCATGCTTCCGATTATATAGTATCGGCCGCCGGTTGTAAATCATCTTTAGTCTCCGCTCTTGAGGACGTTGATGAACGCCTCCTGGGGAATGTTGACGCGGCCGATGGCCTTCATGCGCTTCTTGCCCTCCTTCTGCTTTTCCAGGAGCTTGCGCTTGCGGGTGACATCACCGCCGTAGCACTTGGCAGTCACGTTCTTGCGCATGGGGGAAATGCTCTCGCGGGCGATAATCTTGCCGCCGATGCAGGCCTGGATGGCCACGGTGAAGAGCTGGCGCGGGATGACGTCCTTGAGCTTCACGGCCAGCTCGCGGCCCTGTGATTCCGCGCGGTCGCGGTGCACAATCATGGAGAACGCATCCACGGGCTCGCCGGCAATCATCATGTCCATCTTCACCAGCTTGGCGGCCTGGTAGCCGTCATACTCGTAATCCATGGAGCCGTAGCCGCGGGTGGTGCTCTTCAACTTGTCGTTGAAATCCACCAGGATTTCCGCCATGGGGATGCGGCAGGTGAGCATCACGCGGGTGTCGTCGATGGTTTCCGTGTGGTTGACCTCGCCGCGCTTCTCCATGACAATGCGCATGATATCCCCGATGTAGGCGCTGGGAATCATGATGAACACCTTCACCATGGGCTCGCGGATTTCCTGAATTTCCTGCGGGTCCGGCAGAATGCTGGGGTTGTCCACCGTCAGCTCCGTGCCGTCGGTCTTGGTGACCTCGTAAATCACGGAGGGGTAGGTGGAGATGACATCCATGTTGAATTCGCGGCGCAGGCGCTCCTGGATAATCTCCATGTGCAGCAGGCCCAGGAAACCGCATCGGAAGCCGAATCCGAGCGCCACGGAGCTTTCGCCCATGTAGGTGAAGGCGGCATCGTTGATCTGCAGCTTGGCCATGGCGGCCTTCAAGCTCTCATAGTCCGCGGAATCCACCGGGTAGATGCCGGAGAACACCATGGGGCGGATTTCCTTGAAGCCCGGAAGCGGCTCCGCGCACGGGTTCAGCAGGTTCGTGTAGGTATCGCCTATCTTCACGTCCGCCGCCGTTTTCATGTTGGCGATAATGTAGCCCACATCTCCCGTCTCCAAGGCGTCCGTGGCCTGCATCTTGGGCGTGAAAATGCCCACTTCCTTCACCTCGTAGGTGTCGTCCGTGGCGAAAAGCTTCACCTTCATGCCGCGTTCCACGCGGCCGCTCACCAGGCGTACATAGGAGACCACGCCGCGGTAGGCATCGTACACGGAATCGAACACCAGCGCGCGCAGGTGGTCGTCCTCCGCGAGCTTGGGCGCGGGTATGCGGGTGACAATGGCCTCCAGCACCTCCTCAATGCCGATTCCGGCCTTGGCGGAGCAGAGAATGGCTTCCTCCCTGGGAATGCACACCACATCCTCCAGCTGGTGGTACACGCTGGGAAGGTTCGCGCTGGGAAGGTCTATCTTGTTGACGACGGGGACAATGGACAAGTTCTGGTCCAGCGCCAGGTGCATGTTGGCAAGCGTCTGCGCCTCCACGCCCTGCGCCGCATCCACGATGAGCAGCGCGCCGTCGCACGCCGCCAGCGAGCGGGATACCTCGTAGGAGAAATCCACGTGCCCCGGTGTATCCAGCAGGTTCAGCTCGTATGTCTTGCCATCCTTCGCCGTGTAGCGCATGGTCACAGGGTGGGACTTGATGGTGATGCCCTTCTCACGCTCCAAATCCATGGCGTCCAGCAGTTGGTCCTGCTTGTCGCGCTCGCCGATGGTGTGGGTAAACTCCAGCAGACGGTCAGAGAGCGTTGTCTTGCCGTGGTCAATGTGCGCAATAATGGAAAAGTTGCGCTTCAGCGTGATATCCGTTGCCATGTCGCGCGGGAAAGATACGCCATCACCTGCGGAAAGTCAAGCTTATTCTCCAGAACTCAATGCGCGGGCATCGCGCATGTGCCCACATGCAATTTTTTTTGAGAATTTTGACATTTTTTCTGCCAGTCGGGCTGCTCCGTGCTTATAAGGGTAGGGGAAAGGCAAAAAATCCCCTTTACACAAGACCAACCGGTAAATACAATGACAAGGAACATGAAGACGCGAACCATCATCACGCTTCTGGCCCTGGCAGGCGTTGCCTGCGCAGGGGAAATGAAACTGCTCAACGACCACCTGCGCATGACCCTGCCGGACAACGCGGACTATTTCACCCCCGCCGTCGGGCTGATGGAGGCAGACCACAATAGCGGGGAGACCTCTATCATGGTGGGGAAGGACGACTCCAGCATCTGCGTTCAGGTGAAGGAAAAGCAATGCCTGGCCGACGACAAGTTCGCGGAGGGCGTGAAGAAGGCCATGTCCAACCTCAACCGGGAGGACAACTACTTCATCATCGACCAGATGGGAGACAACCTGGTGTATGCGCTTTTCCGCAAGGGCTCGGACGCCGTGCTGCCCGGGCGCCATGCGCCGTATGCCTACGCCGAGTACCGCCACCCGGACGGCACGGTGCAGAAGTTTACCATTCTGGTGGCGAAGGATGCCGCCAGGGATGTTGAAAAGACCCATGCCATGGTGAAGGAGTGGCTCAAGAGCATCAAGCCCGGTGCAACGCCGCTCAACCTGAAAGAGCGCGTGGAGCACCAGGTGAGCTACATGAAGGAACTCACCCGCCTGGCCGTGCCCGTGCCGCAGGGCTACACCTCCACCTTGAACGATGGGGAAGGCTTCCACTTTGCCACCTACACCAAACTGGGCAAGCCCGGTGAGGCCCGGGAAGAGCTCTCTGTGCAGGTGGGCGACCACCCTGAAATATGGTTCCGCGAAATCCCCTCTTCCAAGCAGAAAACGCAGTCCGGCACCCTGCTGGGGCAGAAGGTGGAGTGGCACCTTTTCGGCGAGGCTGGTGAGGCCAAGGTGGCGGAATGCGTGCTGCCCCTGGGCGTGCGCGGCGGGAAGGTGGATTTCTCCGAGAAGGGCGACGGCGAGATTATCTATGTCCGTGTCACCGTCATCGGCAAGGATGCCCCCACCCGCACCAAACTCATTCAACAGGCAGAGAAAATCACCTTGCAGACGGAACCCAAACCCTGATTATTCCGCTGCGGCCTCTGCCGTGTAGATGGCGGCAATGCCCAGGGAGAGGGGGATATGGCGGGCATGGGCGTAGCCGTTTTGGTGCAGGAGGTCCAGCATGGCTTGGCCGCGGGGGAAGGCCTCGATGCTGTCGCCCAGGTAGGCGTATGCCCCCGGGTGCCCGGTGACCCAGCCGGCCAGGCGCGGCAGGATGCGGTGCAGGTACAGGCGGTAGGGTGCGGCGAGCACGCCCTCCGGCATGCTGAAATCCAGCACCAGCAGGTGGCCGCCGGGGCGCAGCACGCGGCGGAACTCCCGCAGCGCGGCGGGGTAGTCTGCCATGTTGCGCAGGCCGAAGGCCACCGTGGCCGCATCGAAAGAGGCGTCCTCCAGCGGCAGGTGCATGGCGTCCGCCTCCAGCGTGCGGCGCAGGCCGCGGCGCTCCGCCACATCCAGCATGGCGCGGCAGAAATCCGTGCCCAGCACCTCGGTGTCCGGCAGGGCGTCCTCAATGGCGAGCGCCAAATCCCCCGTGCCTGTGGCAATATCCAGCAGCTTCCCGGGGTTCCACTCCGCTATCATCTGCAGGGCGCGCTGCCGCCAGGGGATGTCCGTGCCCAGGGATAGCACGTGGTTGGCGGTCACGTAGCGCTCGGCGATTGCGCTGAAGACGGAGTGGACGTATGAGGGATCCGGCATGGCTCAGAGCTGGGCAATCAGCGCATCCGCAAAGGCGGAGGTGGACAGCGTGGTGCTGCCGGGTATCATCTCCGCCAGGTCGGCGGTCACGGTTTTGGCGGCCACGGCTTTTTCAATGGCACCCACCAGGCGGTCCGCCGCCTCACCCCAGCCGATGTAGCGCAGCATCATCTCCGCAGAGAGCAGGAAGGAGCAGGGGTTCACCTTGTCCAGCCCCGCCAGTTTGGGAGCGGTGCCGTGCGTGGCCTCGAACACGGCGTGTCCGGTGGCGTAGTTGATGTTGGCCCCCGGAGCAATGCCGATGCCGCCCACCTGCGCCGCCAGGGCGTCGGAGCAGTAGTCTCCGTTGAGGTTGAGGGTGGCCACCACGGAATGGTCCTGCGGGTGCAGCAGGATTTCCTGCAGGAAGGCATCACAGATGCAGTCCTTCACCACAATGCCGTTGGGCAGGCGGCACCAGGGGCCGTCTCCTATGGGCTGGGCGCCGAATTCCCGCCGCGCGAGCTCGTAGCCCCAATCGCGGAAGCCGCCCTCCGTGAATTTCATGATGTTGCCCTTGTGTACCAGGGTGACGCTCGTGCGTTTCTCTGCAATGGCGTATTCGATAGCGGCTCGTACAAGGCGCTCCGTGCCCTCTCGGGAGACGGGCTTGATACCGAAGCCGCTGCTGTGCGGGAAGCGCACCTTGGCGGCGCGCGGCGGGTGCGTGGCGGAAAGCCAGGCAAAGAAGCCCGCCGCCTCTGCGGAACCCTCCGCAAACTCGATGCCTGCGTAGATGTCCTCCGTGTTTTCGCGGAAGATGACCATATCCACCTTCTCCGGGGCCTTCACCGGGGTCTCGATACCCTGGAAATAGCGCACGGGGCGCACGCAGCAGTAAAGGTCAAGCCCCTGGCGCAGCGCCACGTTCAGCGAGCGGATGCCGCCGCCCACCGGCGTGGTGAGCGGGCCCTTGATGCCCACCAGAAAATCGCGGAATGCCTGCATGGTGGCCTCCGGCAGCCATTCTCCCGTGGTGTTGAACGCCTTTTGTCCAGCCAGCACTTCTTGCCAGACCAGGGCGCGCTTCTCGCCGTAGGCGGCGGCCACGGCGGCGTCAATCACGCGCTGTGATGCCGCCCAGATGTCCGGCCCGGAGCCGTCGCCGATGATATGGGGAATAAAGGGGAAATCCGGCACGCAAAGGTGGCCGTCCGTCATGGTGATGGGTGAACCGGGGTTCATTCTTCGTCTGGGGTTTGTTCTTCAGGAATTTCTTCGTCTTGGGCTTGCTCGGCGGGGGAGGCGTCGCCATCGGTAAAATCTTCGTCCGCTTCAGGTGCAACCTGCTCGGTGGTTTCGGCGGGTTCCTCGGCGGCGGGCTGTTCCTCCTCTGCGGCAACAGGTTGCTCCTGCAAGGGCTGTGCCGGGGCAACCGCCACCGCCGGCTGGGCCGGCGCCGGGGTTCTGTGAGCCCGCTTGCTGCAATAGACAAACACGCCGATAATCAGCAGCGGCGGCACCACATAGTACAACCACCCCGTGCCCTTGGAGGTTTCCTTTACAGGTGCCACCACCGGCGGCGCGCTCTTGATTTTCAACTTGGCCATCTCTTGCGGAATTTGCCCGCACATTATAGCACTTTGCCCCGCAAATGCAACCTTTCAGCGCGTTTTTCTGCGTTCGCGCGCGTTTGTTGTGCCTTGCCGCGGCGCCTCCGTGCGCGCGTATGATACAGAAAAATCAAGTTTCTTCATTTTTCCTGTGGACAAACCAGGGCGGCAAGGGTAAGATAACCGCGACGCCCCGACGGGGCACCTGCAACTCGCAATTCTCTATCACATCATGTTCAAGTATCCCAAGCAAAACGACGACAAGTTCTCCGGCTCCCCGTTCAGCGATGTGCCCGAGGACTGGGCTACCAAGTCTGACGACACACCTTCCTCCTCTCCCTTCTCTTCCAAGAAGGAGACCAGCGAGCCTGCTCCCTCCTCCTCCCCGTTTGATGAGATCCACACCTCCTCCACGCTCACCACGGCTGCCAGCCGCAACGTGCTCAACCAGGATGTGGAAGTGGTGGGTATCCTGCGCTTCACGGATGACCTGCTGGTGGACGGTTCCGTGGAGGGCCGCATCGAGTCCGACGGCGTGCTGACCGTGGGCGGCAACGCCTTCATCAAGGCTGCCGACAAGGAGAAGAGCACCGTTCAGACCAAGAGCGTCATCGTGCACGGCCGCGTGCATGGCGATATCGAGGTGACGGACCGCGTGGAGCTTGCCGCCACCGCCGAGGTCATCGGCGACATCTCCGCCAACAAGATTTCCATCCAGGAGGGAGCCATCCTGGTGGGCCACTGCCGCATTGGCGCACCCGCCAGCATGCCTGCAGCCGCCAAGCCCAAGCCTGCTCCCTCTCCCGTGGCCTCCAAGACGCCGAACCTGCTCGGCTAAGTCTTGCACGGCCCCTGTGAAACATGCTCGAATTCCGTCCAGAACCGCTAGTCGTTTCCTCGGTGTCCGGGCTGTTACCCGAAGGTGAGCGCGACCGCCGCGTCGCGCTCACCTCGTTTCATTCATCGGGAAAGGAATCGCAGATCCCGATGCGGGAGGTGGTGTGCTACGAATGCGGCAAGGCCTCCCAGGTGCCGGCGGCGGCGCTTTCCGCCCACTGCCAGCACTGCCAGGCCCACCTGAACATGGCGGATGTGGAAATCCGCCCCGGCTCGGAGCAGCTCACCATCCGCACGCTCGGTGATGTCACCGTGCCCCCTGAAACAACCCTTTCCCGCCTTTCCGTGGTCTGCCGCAACATGGAGATAGACGGCCACGTATCCGGCTCCTTCCGCTGCACCCGTGCGCTCGTGGTGAACGAATCCGTGCAGATAGACAACCTGCAGGCGGGACGCCTGGTGGTTTCCAAGGGTACGGAGGTGGTTATCACCAAGAACGCCCGGGTGGATGCCGCCAACATCTACGGCAAGCTCACCGGCGTGCTGCGCTCCGGCGGCGTGGTGAAAATCTACGGCACGGGTGAAGTCAACGGGCTCATTTTCGCCGCAGACGTGGTGATGGAGCCCGGCGCGGTCTACAACCGCGAGAATTTGCGCTAGTCCGGGCGCCGCCCGCCCATTCCCCGCAATGCCGCCATGGACATCCGCATCACAGGAGCGAGCCAGAACACCCTGCGCCGCATCAATCTCACCCTGCCCGGCGGCAAGATTATCGCCCTCATGGGCCCCAGTGGGTCGGGCAAGAGCACGCTGGCGTACGACACCCTGTTCGCGGAATCCCGCCGCCGTTTCCTGGATTGCCTCTCGCCCGGGGCGCGGCGTTTGCTGGCGCGGCCGGAGAAGCCGCGGGTGGAGGCCATAGAGGGCCTGCCGCCTGCGCTCTGCCTGGAGCAGAACCTGCCCGCCGGGCGTTCCCGCGCGGTGCTGGGCTCCCTCACGGAGGCGCTGGACTACCTGCGCATCCTGTACGCCGCCATCGGCACGCCGCACGACCCCGCCACGGGCGAGGTGCTCACGCGGCTCAGCCCGGAGGAGATATCCACGCGGCTGGAGCAGTTGCCGGAAGGCACGCGCATCACCCTGCTCGCGCCGCTCGCCGCATCCTTCGGTCAGGACCCGGAGTCGGATATCCTCATGCTGCGCAAGCTCGGCTACCTGCGTGTGCGCGTGGCCGGGAGCATCCGGGATTTGGAGGAGCTGGAGGCAGCGCCGCCCAAGCCCGCCCAGGTGTGCGAGCTGGTGGTGGACCGCATTGTGCGCCGCGCGGGCGTGGAATCCCGCCTGGCGGACTCCGTGCAGGCCGCCCTGCGCATCTGCGAGGACGAATTGCGCGCCCTGGTGCAGGAGCCGGATGCGGAACCGCGCGAGCTGAGCTACCACACGCGTTTCCGCAACGAATCCACCGGGTTCACCCTGCCGGATTTGACCCCCGGCCTCTTCTCCCACTTCTCACCGCACGGCGCATGCCCGGAATGCCAGGGGCTCGGCACCGTGGAGGGCAGGGGCGGCGAGCCCGCGCTCTGCCCCGCCTGCAAGGGCATGCGCCTCAATCCCGCCGCCCTCGCCGTCACGCTGGATTTCGGCGGCACGGAGCGCAATCTCTGTGCCTTCTGCAACCTCACCGTGGAGCAGAACCTCCGCATGCTGGATGAACTCTCCATCCCCCCCGCGTACCGGGATTCCCTGCAAACCGCCTGCGGTGAGCTCCGCAACCGCCTGAACTGCCTCATGCAGCTCGGGCTGGGCTACCTGAGCCTCTCCCGCGCCGCCAACACGCTTTCCGGCGGCGAGCTCCAGCGCGCCCGCCTGGCCGGGCAAATCGGCGGCGGCCTTTCCGGCGTGCTCTACATTCTGGATGAACCCACCATCGGCCTCCACCCGCAGGAAACGGACCTCCTTGTCGCCGCCCTGAAACAGCTGCGCGACAAGGGCAACACCATCCTGGTGGTGGAGCACGACCCCCAGTTGCTGCAAGCGGCGGACTGGCTGGTGGAAATGGGCCCCGGCGCCGGTGCGAACGGCGGCCAAATCATGGCACAGGGAACGTACAACGATTTCCTGCAAAACCGCCAATCCCCCACGGGTGATTGGCTCTCCGGCCGCAAGCGCATGCCGGAGGCGGAGCCGCGCGATATCGAGGCCTGCCGCTGGGCCACGCTCTCCCATGCCCGTGAGCGCAACCTCCGGGATATTGAATTCCGCTTCCCTCTCGGCGCGTTCACCTGTCTCTCCGGCCCCGGCGGTTCCGGCAAGAGCACGCTCGTGCACGAGTGCCTGCTGCCAGCCTTCAAGGCCGGCAAGGTGGCGGGTGCGCAGGGGTTGGCGCGCGCCGTGGTGGTGGACCAGTCGCCCCTGGGCAGCTCCCCGCGCAGCACGCCCGCCACGGCGGTGGGCCTGCTGGATGTGCTGCGGCCGCTCTACGCATCCCTCCCGCTTTCCCGCCAGCGCGGCTACAAGCCCGCCCGCTTCTCACTGAATGTGCGCGGCGGCCGCTGTGAACGCTGCGGCGGCACCGGCATGCTCCAGGTGGACATGAATTTCCTGGCAGACCTCTACACCGAGTGCGATGCCTGCCGCGGCGCACGCTACAACCGCGAGACGCTGGAGGTCACCTGGCGCGGCAAGTCCATTGCCCAGGCCCTGGCGCAAACCGTGGACGAGGCGCTGGAATTCTTTGCCGCCATCCCGAATGCGGCCGCCCTGCTGCGCGCGCTGCACGACCTGGGGTTGGGCTACCTGCCGCTGGACCGCTCCGTCACCACGCTTTCCGGGGGAGAGGCACAGCGCATCAAGCTGGCCGCGCACCTGGCCAAGGCCAACCCCAAGCGCGGCTCCAAGCCCGGGGAGCGCCTGCTGTTCATTTTGGACGAGCCCAGCACGGGGCTCCATTTCGCGGAGCTGGACCTGCTCATGCGCGCGGTCTTCCGTCTCCGCGCCGCCGGCCACACCATCCTCTGCATTGAGCACAACCGGGATATCCTCTCCCGTGCAGACTACCTGGTGGAGCTGGGCCCCGGCGCAGGGGCCAACGGTGGCACAATCACCTACGCCGGGGTGCCCGATCGGAAATAGGGCCGTCCCTCAATCAACCCGGAACGGCCCCGGCAGGGAGGCGGGCGCTTCCTTGAGGGAATTGCTACCGTCACACGTGTCCCAATGATTTTTGGGGACCTATGAATTCATGTGGTGGGGTGGATGGTACGGCGAGGCGCATCTTGGTGGTTCAGAGACCCGTCTTCGACTAAAGCTACGCCGCGGCAAGCATGCAACGGGAGACGCCATCCACCCCGCAGAGCGGGGTTGCTTCGGGCGCGCCTCACGCGCCCTCACCCTGCGGGCAGCCGCTGCGCGGCTGGCTAACCGGCCTTACAGCCGTCGGCCGTTTTCGGTGTAGAGACGTTAGGACGGTGGTTACCGCCGGCGCTCTATTGTATGGGATGGGATGATTGTTGTGTAAAGGAGGAAGTGCT
>JAZLHB010000185.1:0-18330 GCA_045616565.1 Akkermansia sp.
CCGAATGGCGGAGCGCACCCGAAGGGGCCTGTAGCCACGGGTGTAAACCCGTGGGTGCCGAAGGTCCTAACGTCTCCGCCGGGGAACCCCGCCTCGTCACGCCAAAGCGCAGCGGAGGCGGACGAATGGCGGGGCGGCTCCACTATCCCGTTGCTCATTACGAAAACTTCCAAGATTCGCTTCGCGTACCATCCACCCCACCACATGAATTCATAGGTCCCCAAAAATCATTGGGACACATGTGGAAAAAAGTAGAATTATTCCAAAATAAGCTTGACTCCCCGTGCCGGAACGTGTAAAATGCGGGCGGCCCGCAAGGGACAAGTCAAAAAAAAGAACAACAACGAACCAAAGAAACAGAGATATGAAAAAGTACCGTTGCACCGTCTGTGGTGAAATCATCGAGAGCGAGGAAGTACCGGCCGTGTGCCCCGTTTGCAAGGCCAAGACCTTCGAGGAAGTGAACGAGGAGAACAAGGAGTACGCCGACGAGCACCGTATCGGCGTGGCCAAGGGCCTTGACGAGGAAGTGGTGAAGGGTCTGCGCGACCACTTCACGGGCGAGTGCTGCGAGGTTGGCATGTACCTGGCCATGAGCCGCCAGGCGGACCGCGAGGGCTATCCTGAAATTGCGGAGGCGTTCAAGCGCTACGCCTTTGAGGAAGCGGAGCACGCCTCCAAGTTTGCGGAGCTTCTGGGCGAGGTGGTGACCGACAGCACCAAGAAGAACGTGGAGCTGCGTGCCGCCGCCGAGCAGGGTGCCTGCGCCGGCAAGCTGGCCATTGCCAAGCGCGCCAAGGAGCTCGGCTATGATGCCATTCACGACACCGTGCACGAGATGTGCAAGGACGAGGCCCGCCACGGCAAGGGCTTCGACGGCCTGCTCAAGCGCTACTTCTCCTGCTAACACGCGGATTTACCGCTGCAGTGAACTTCAAAGCCCATCCGGCAAGCGCCGGGTGGGCTTTTCATGCAACATGAAAACGGGCCGCACAGGCAAACGCGGTTGAACGCGCAGGGTGTTCTTGACGGGCGGGGGAGTGTGCGGTAGAATGCGGGAGCGGATTTCCATGAACAACCAACTTTTCATCTATGATTGCCTGACAGCCAAACTCTGGTCGTCCGACGGCGTGTTCATGACGATAGGAGCCGGGGAAAAGAGTTCGTTCCGCCTGCCGATGCAGGGAGAAAACGGAGGCTCGTTCACGCAGCGGGACGGAAGCTGCCGCTTCTTCCCGCACGGGCACATTGAAAAATACTCGCTCAACGGGGTGAGCATGAGCTCCGATGTGGTGATCAAGCCGGAGACCATGTATCTCTTTGTGCTGGATTGCGGGTGTTTCGTGTGCTGGTACGGGGACCCGGTGAACAAACCCGCCTTCGAGCAGTACGACCCGAACGTGTGGTTCCTGTACAACACGGAAAACCACGAGTGGTACGGGCCGTACTCCCTGAACGACCTGCCGCAGATAGCCCAGGATTTCCCGCCGGAGGTGCTGGTGACCTTCCAGGGGCTGGAGAACTGCGCATTCTACCTGAAGGATATGCTGGCAGTGGCGGTGTTCGCATCCCGCCTGGAGAAGCGCAGCGCGGGCACCACGGCGGCGGATGCAGGGGCGGCGGAGCTGCTCTGCCCCAACTGCTGGGAGAAATTCCGCGCCGGGCAGGAGCTCGCCATTGCCGTGCACCCGGATTTGCGGGGCGACAGCATTCTGGGCGCGGACGCCATGCTGCGCTTCAAACCCACGGAGCGCAACTGGCAGGGGCTTTCCATTGATGCCAAGGGCTCCCCGTGCCCGGAGTACGCGTGCCCGCACTGCCACACCAAGCTGCCGCCGTTTTTCACGGGCACGCAGCAGCACCTCCTCTCCCTGGTGGGTGTGCCGGCGGCAGGCAAATCTTATTTCCTGGCAGCGCTGGTGCGCGAGCTGGAGCTGGAGTTTTCTCGGGATTTCGGCATGCCCTTCCGGGATGCAGACCCCATTGCCAACGAGCCGCTCAACGACATGCGCATGAGGCTCTTCTCCGCCAAGAGCCCGCAGGAGGCCCACATCGGCAAGACCCAGCTGCAGGGCCGCCTGTACCACCAGGTGTGGCGCCACGGCGTGATGGCCAACATGCCCCGCCCGTTCATCTACAACCTCAACAAGGGCGGGGACACCCACTCCATTGTGCTCTACGACAACGCGGGGGAGGATTTCCAACCCGGCGGCGGGAGCGAGCTGAATCCCGGCGGCCACCACCTGGAGGTGGCGGATGCCATCCTGTTCCTGTTCGACCCCACGGCCAACCCGGGGTTCCGCAAACTGCTGGTGGGCAACAAGGACCCGCAGCTCCAGCGCAACCTGTACCCGCCGGGGCGGCAGGCGCTGCTGCTGGCGGAATCGGAGATGCGCATGCGCACCCAGCTCAACATAGCACCCGGCAACAAGCTGGATGTGCCGCTGGCGGTCATCATCGGCAAGTGCGACACGTGGATGCACCTGCTGGGCCCGGAGCCGCTGCTGCCCGCCACGCGCAACGGCATGTTCATGCCGGAGCTCATTCACGCAAACTCCGCGCGCCTGCGCCAGTTCATCTTCAACATAGCCCCGCACATCTGCACCAATGCGGAGGCCATCTCCTCCAACGTGCGCTATTTCGCAGCCTCCGCCTTCGGTGAATCCCCCATCGAGTTCACGGATGCGGAGAGCGGGTCCACGCTCATCGGCCCGGCCTCCGGGCAGGTGCACCCGTTCCGCGTAACGGATGCCGCACTGTGGGCGCTGAGCTGCGTGGCTCCCTCCCTGCTTCCCTGCGCGCAAACCTCTTGATTGTTCCCCGCCCGCACCATGCCGCTCCAGCTCATCCACACCAGCGCAGAACACCTGCTCGACCGCGATGGCTCCGGCTACGGAACCGTGGCGCGCAGCGAGCGGCTCTCCCGCATCCTGTGCGACAAGCTGACCGCGCTGAGCGCGTACCGCGAAGAGGCGGCAGGGCTGGACGGCCCGCAGTACGCCTACCGCGTGCTGGTGGACCGCGGCAGCGTTTACCATGTGCTCACCCGCGTGCAAATGCGCGGGGCAGACTACAGCGGGCGCGCGAGCCACATTGCCCACCACCTCATCCTCACTGCGGAGGAGGCGGAAGCCATGCGCCGCAATCCCGCACGCCCCACGCCGGCAGGCATCATCCTCGCCATGGAGGCGCGCGGGCTCTGGAAAACCTCTTGGAGCGGGGAGCCCAGCTTCCTGGCGGATGTGCCCGCCTTCTGCACGGAGGACGTACCCTCCGCCGCCGCGCAACCCACTTGGAAGCGCATCACCGGGCACAAGGGAAACGCGCGCGCCTTCTGCACCCCGCAGTATGAGAACGATTGCGTGTTGCTGGTGCCGGATGGCACGCCGGGCGCGGATATCCTGAGCCTGCTGCATGAGGGAGACTGGCTCACGCACCTGCGCGGCTGGGGGCACACCTTCACCACGGCTGCGGTGGAAACGGATTCCTTTGCAGACACGCACCGCCTGGTGTGCTGTGCGGGTTCCCGCCGCCTGCTGGAGCGCGCGCAAAGCACGGGGCATCCCGTTCTGCGCATCAGTGATACCCTGGAACTGCCGCAGACCCCCGCCCCGCAGGAACCGGCCCCCGCGCCTGTCCAGCCCTGCACCCCGTGCGAGCCTTGCGCGCCGTGCATTCCCCGCACCGCAGACACCCCGCCGCCGCATGAACGCCACAGCTGCCACCACCACCGCCGCCGCCACATCATCAAGGCTGCATGCGCCGCAGCGGCACTGCTCTGCCTGCTGGGCGGCGTATGGATGATGGGCTCCAACAGCAAGCCCGCCGCCGTCACCATCAACTTGGAGCCGCCGCCCGCACAGGGGGCCGGCAGCCTTATCCACAACCTTGCCGAGCTCGCGGAGCACCCCTTCGACGCCGCGCGCGCGGAATCCGGCCTGGCCAGCCTGGCCGGCCAGGCCAATGTCTGCGGGCACACGGGCGAGCTCTCCGAGGTAACCGCCGCCACCCTGCAGGAATGCTGCCGCCTGCTGCTGCAGGCAGACAACCGCGCGGAGCACCTGGCGCGCATCATCGAGTGCGCCGAGCTGCTGGGCATGCCCCCTGCATCCCTGGCGCAATTCTACATGCACCTGTCCACCCATGATACGCCGCCGCAGCTCTGGTGGGGAGACATGGAGGCGCGCGAACGTGCGCTCTGGGCCTATTTCCTGAACGTGAATCCCGTGCTGCGCGACACGCTGATGAAATCCTTCACCCCCTACCTTTCACCCTTTGTCCCCCAGGCCAGACCATGAGCAAGAGACGTCCAGACCCCGCCCTGCAGGCCCTGCGCCGCCACCTGGCAGACGGCGACATGGAGGCCGCGCGCCAGGTGCTTGTGGAGCAGCTGCGCAAGAACCCGCACAATGCACGCGCCCGCGCCGAACTGGAACGCCTGGATGCCGGCAAGCCGCTCCAGATGGAGGAAACGCGCCGCAAGCGCCACGCCGCGCAGGATGAGCAGAACCTCGGCCGCCTGCTGCAGATGCTCGCGGATTTCACCGCCAATCCCCAAATGCTTGCCAAGTGCGACAACAACCAGCTGCGCCGCATGAAAAAGGATCTCCAGCGCCGGGAGAAATACGCGGGCCACCTGCTGGAGAACGCGGACCGCCGCACCTGCACGCAGCTGCGGCAGGCGCTGGAGCGTGAGCTTTCCCGCCGCCGCATTCCCGCGCGCCGCACAGTGAAGATTGTGGCGGCGGTGGCAGGCGGCGCGGCGCTTCTGGTGCTCAGCTGCGTGCTCATGGCGCGCCATGCGGAAAGCGCCGCCGTGCGGCTCGCAGACTGCCTTCGCAACGGCGATTCCGCAGAGCTGGCAACCTGCCTCAAAGCGTGCGACACCAGCATGAACCGCCGCTTCTGCAACCGTTTGGACCTGCTTATCACCGCCGCGCAAACGCGCCTGCGCAAGGAGCAGGCCATCAAGGACGAGCTGGCCGCTCTCTTCCACGACATCCAGTACGGCAAAGGCTCCATCACCGAGCTGGGGCCCATCCGCCGCATGGAAATCGAGCACAAGCTCTCCACGCTCCCCAAGGATGCCTCCCACCTCGCGGAAACCTGGGAAAAACTCTGCCGGGAGGAACAGGCGGAGCTCTCCTCCCAGCGCATGCAGTTTGTGCAGCGCCTTTCTCGCCCCCTGCCCCCCATGCCCCAACCGAGCATGGATTTGAAGGCGGACGAGGCCGCACTGGAGGAGCTGCGCACAGACCTCATGGAGCGCTGCCTCATCTTTGCAGACGCCCACTACTCCCGGCAGCTGGACGAAGATATCATCCGCCCAGCCCAGGACACCCTCAAGAGCGTCAACAGCCGCCTGCAGGAAAACCGCTACCTGCAGGACAAGATTGCCCAGCTGGCGGCTGCACAGGACTACGAGAGCTACCGCAAACGTCTGCTGACCATCAAACCCAAGCTGTACGACTGCATGCGCCCCGCGCTGGAGGGCGTGCAATCCCTGCCGGACCACGGCACGGTGCTGTGGGAGGTGCGCGCCGGGGGCAAGGGAGCCGACCGCGCGCTGCTGCAGGCCGCACGCAAGACGCTCGTGCTCGGCGAGCCTTCCGTCACACAGGAAAACCCGGCCTCTCAGGAGGAGACGCACTTGGCGGACGAGCTGCTGGAGAACACCGCCCTGCGCACGCCACTCTACGCCGTGAGCAACGAGGCGCGCCAGGTATTTTTCACGGAACAGGAGCCCGTGGTGAAGGACGGCAAGGTGCATTTCAAGCGCTCCCTGCTGGACCCCGACAAGCCCACCGGCGGGGAAACCGCCACCGTGTGGGACAACCCGCACTGGGTGAAGAAGCACCGCATTGATCCCACGCCGCTGGCCAAACTGCTGCACACGGAGGACCGCTCCGCCTTCTTCTCCCAGCTGCACTACGGCAAGGCGCTGGAGGGCGTGCTGCGCTGCCAGGCCCCGGAATGCCCGGCGCTCGCTCGCGCCTTCGTATACAACCAACTGGTCAAGATGATGCAGGCCCGCAAGGACAGGATGACCACCGGGCTGCCCTACTCCCCCACCCTGCAGGCGGATATACGCGATTTCAACGCGCTTGCGGCACGCTGCGGCGTGGAGCTGGGCGGCAACTGCTGGCTGGTGGCCGATACCGCGCACGAGCGGGCGGAGGCGGCGTTTGCAGAGTGGTTCGCCCAGCGCCGCACGGCGGGCTCCTACGCCTCTGAAATGGCAGAGAACTTCAGTAACCTGCTGGATGTGCGCCCGCGCTTCTGCGGATTCGTGATGCCGGACAGCCGGCCGCGCTTCTGCTGCCAGCCCGGCCAGGGCGAGCCCCTGTGGTACATGAAGGAGGACGGCATTTCCACCGCCCGCAGCGCAGATGAATTGGAGAACGCCGTTCCCTTCTCCCCCATCTTCACCGCAGAGAAAAAGAACTGAGTGCCCATGAAGATTGCGCTGATATCAGACATCCACGACAACGCAGCCAACCTGGTGCAGGCGCTCTCCCTGGCGGAGGCGGCCGGCTGCACCCACCTCATCTGCCTGGGGGATATGGTACACAGCTCCACCTTCCGCACCCTGCGCACCTCCTGGGCCTTCGGCATAGACCTGGTCTTCGGCAACAACGAGCGAGAGCGCACACTCTTCCGCAGAATGGCGGAAAGCTTCACCAACACCACCCTGCACGGGGATACCGGGGAGCTGGAGCTGGAAGGCCGCCGCATCTTCATTACCCACATGCCGGAGCGCGCCCAGAACGCGCTGGCCGCCGGCGCGTTCGATGCCGTCTTCTTCGGCCACACCCACCAGGTGTTCAACAGAACGTTCGGCCCCACCCTGGTGGCCAACCCCGGGGAAATCACAGGCAGGGGCGGAAACCCCACCTTCGGCATCTACGATACCGGAAGCAACGCCGTCTCCATCCGGGAACTCGTTACGGCACCTGTCTACCAAGAACACATTGCCAGAGAAAAGCCAACTGAACAGAAGGGGGGGAAAACAAGCAACTCCGAAAGCCTCGAACCTGGCGGCACTCACGATGATGTTTCGTTTTTCAACGCCGTGAAAGGCATTCCTCCCATCAAGGTTGAATACCAAGGGAGCAAGCCTGAAACAGCAGATGGAAAGGAAACACCCGTTGTATACAGGCTTCTGTTTGAAAAATACTTTCGCGAACATTTGGCAGGGAAACAGATTCAGGTTGGCACTACCGGTTATTCCATCGAATTCGATGCTTCGAGAAACAGTTCCTCCCGCGCTGCAAACGGGGTGAACTCGCCGCGACGCATGGATACAGGAAAGGCACTTGAGAAAGCATTGGAGATAGCCAGGCATGTCGGTTCGAGCCCTGCTACCCACAGAGAAGGAGAAGGGAAAAAAAGAAAGAACCTTATCGACCGATGCCATTCCTTTGAACGCTTTGCTTGCCCGATTGAACTGAACGGGAAACCATGCGTGCTCTGGGTGGTTGGGACAACGTTGAAAAACGGAGAGCCGACAAAGACGCGCTTCTACGAATTCGGAATCATAGCGAAAAAAGAAGGGAGCGATTAACTCGCTCCCAATGCAGCTAGAATAGGGAATCGGAATCCCTGGCTCGCTGCGAAATCAGTCTGACACCCCTTCCCTTGATTGTCAACAAAAAAACAAACACTTGATGCACTACCTGGTTTACAGCATGGACAAGCTGCCCGCCGCCTCTGAAGCGGACACCGCGCTGCTGGACGAGCACGAGCGCGGGCAGTACGCGCGGCGCGGTGCAGCGTACCTGGCGGAGCGCATGCTGCTGCGGCGGGAGCTCTCCCGCCTGAGCGGCGTGCCCGTGCAGGAGGTGCATTTCACCTACAACCGGAACGGCAAGCCGGAGTTCGCACCGCAGCCGTTCAGCCTGGCGCACTCCGGCAACTGCCTGTGCCTGGCATTCCACCACCGCGCGGTGGGCGTGGACGTGGAGCGCATGCGCCCGCGCCGCGTCCCGCTCATCGCCCCGCGTTTCATGGCTGCGGAACAGTGCCGTGCATTCTTGGCGCGCGGCTGCCCCATGGAGGAGTTCTACGCCTGCTGGTGCGCGGCGGAGTCCATGGTCAAGCTGGCAGGTGACAGCATCTGGCATGCGGCAGAGCGTTTCCCCTTCCGCTTTCAGGAGGGGCGAATCACCCCGCTTTTTGCCCCGGAACCCACCGTGGAACTCTTCTCCCCCATGCCCGGGTTCATGGGTGCCGTCACTTTTTTGAAATAAAAAATTGGCTAGATTTAGCCAAAAAACGCGCTTTCTTAAGGAACGCAAAGCATTTATTCCTTGCTTGTTAGTCTTGGCGTGCTAAAATGACGCGACTTACGAAACAACAACACCGTTATCATGAACAAGACTGAGCTTATCAACGTCATTCGCGAAGAACTGGGAGAGGATGCCACCAAGCAGTGTGCCGTGCGCGCCCTCAACGCTACCATCAGCGCCATCGTCAAGACCGTGGCCAAGGAGAAAGTGCAGATTGCAGGTTTCGGCACCTTTGAGACGAAGACCCGCGCCGCCCGCAAGGGACGCAATCCGCGCACCGGGGAGACCATGCAGATTGCCGCCAGCAAATCGGTGACCTTCAAGCCCTCCAACTCCCTCAAGGGCTGAACCTATCCTCTTTCGGATTGAAAAAGGCGCGTGCCTGTACGGGCGCGCGCCTTTTTGCATTTTGTTTGAAATGGAGGGGCCGGCCCCTCAGCCTTGGGGAGAAGCGTCTGCCACCATGGGGGCCAGTGCGTCTTTAAGGGCGGTGGAGCCGTAGTAGCCGTTGTCGGACAGCATGGTGATGATGAGCGGCAGGCTTTCAGAGGCGGGCTCCTCCTGCAAAAGCTGCAGGGCCTCTTGAATCAGCGTGTCGTCCATCACTTCGCCAAACTTCTGGCTTGCCTCCGCCAGCTGCACGTAGCGCTCCGCTATCTCCTTCACCTTGGGGGCGGCGGCATCCGCAGCGGCCTTGTCCTGCACCAGGCAGATGGCATCCCGCAAATCGCGCAGGCAGGCAACCTGCTGGCGCACGTTGTCGAGCACGGCCTTGCGGACGTCTTCCGCCACCTTGGGGGCGGGAGCCTGGGTGCTCGTATCGGCGGGTGTCTCGGCAGGCTCTTGGGCAAAGCTCAGGGAGGCAGCCAGAACCGCAGCAATGCAAAGAAGGATGTAAAGGCTCTTCATAGTATGGCGGAGCTGCGGGTTCAGTTCTTCTTGCAGAACTCCTCCAGGCGGTCCAGGCCTTCCTTGAGCACGTCCAGGGAGGTGCAGTAGGAGATGCGGATGGCGTTGTCGTTGCCGAAGGCGATTCCGGGAACGGCGGCCACCTTGTAGCGCTCCAGCAGCTTCTCGCAGAGCTCCTGGGAGCCCATACCCAGCTCGGTGGTGTCGATGAAGAAGTAGAAGGCGCCCTTGGGCTCCACCACCTTGATCTTCGGCATCTGGTTCAAGCGGTCAAAGACGTACTGGCGGCGGAAGTCGTACTCCTCGCGCAGGTCGGCAATAAAGGTCTGGTCGCCCTTGAGTGCCTCAATGGCGCCGTACTGGCAGAAGGTGGTGGCGTTGGAGGCCGTGTGGTCCTGGCTGAGCTTGATGGCCTTGGCAATCTCCGCCGGGGCGGCGGTGTAGCCGAGGCGCCAGCCGGTCATGGCGTAGGACTTGGAGAAGCCGTTGATGGTGATGGTAAGGTCGTAGAGCTCCGGACTGAGGGAGGCGATGGAGACGTGCTTGACACCGCCGTAGGTGAGGTGCTCGTAGATTTCATCCGCCAGGATGAGGATATCCTCCTCCACGGCGATTTCACCGATGGCGCGCAGCTCCTCCTCAGAGTACACGGTGCCGGTGGGGTTGTGCGGCGTGTTGAGGATGATGAGCTTGGTGCGCGGGGTCATGGCGTTCTCGAACTGCTCCGGCGTAATCTTCCACGCGTTCTCCGCGCTGGTCTCCACCAGAACGGGCGTGCCGCCGCAAAGCTGCACCATGGAGGGGTAGCTCACCCAGTACGGGGAGGGGATGATCACCTCGTCCCCGGGGTTGATGACGGCACGCAGCGCCGCATACACCGCAGGCTTGGCGCCGGAGGTCACGCAAATCTGGTCGATTCCGTACTCCAGGTTGTTGTCATGCTTGAGCTTGGCCGCAATAGCCTCGCGCAGGGCGGGCAGGCCCACAGAGGGAGTGTACTTGGTGGCGCCCTCATTCAGGGCCTTGATGGCGGCCTGCTTGATGTTTTCCGGGGTGTCCTTGTCGGGCTCGCCGCCGGCGAGGCCGAAAACCTGCTCGCCCTTGGCCTTCATTTCCTTGGCCTTGTTGGTGACGGCGAGAGTGAGGGAGGGGGTGAGGGACGAAGCGTTGTCAGAGATAAAATCCATGGAAGGAAAGCGGTTAGATGTTGATAAGTATACTGCGCGCGGCGCGCACACAACGCGCCGCGCGTAGTATACCCCCGCCAAAGCGGTTTTGCAAGCCAATTTCCAGAATTTCACGCAGCTATCCGCAGTCCCAGCCCACCTCGCGTGTACATACGCATACTGTGGACCACGCGGGGCGAATTTATTTTAGCATTGCAAAACAATGACAATGGGAGTATACTCCCGCGCATGCGCACCTTTGGAAAAATTGCCATTGCTTGCATGATAGCTGTTTTGAGTGCCTGCCAGGAACCGCAGGCAACCGTTGTGCCGCAGAGGGCCACGGCCAATGTGTACCGCGGCGGCAGCTACCCGGCGGCGCCTGCGGTCACGCATTCCCCCGCGCCCATACCCGCGGCGGCGCGCAGCATTCCGCGCTCCGGGCAGAGCCTGCTGCCGGCACGCGCACTGGCGCAGCCGGCCATACCTGCCCCGGCCCCCACCTGCGCGGCCGTGTGCGTGATTGACCCGCGCACGGGCAAGATTCTCTATTCCCACAATGCGGATACGCGCCGCCAGGTGGCCAGCACGCAGAAAATCATCACGGCCCTGTGCGTGTGCGATGAGAGGCGGCTGGACAAGATGGTGACCATTCAGGCCACGGACAACCAGGCGCCGCCGGTGAAACTGGGGCTCAAACCCGGCACGCAGTACCGCAAGATAGACCTTCTGCGCGCCATGATGACAGGCAGCTTCAACGACATAGCGGTGTGCCTGGCGCGCGACACGGCAGGCAGCGTGGATGCCTTTGTGGCGCGCATGAATGCGCGCGCCGCCAGAATGGGCATGCGCAACTCCCATTTTGCCAACCCGAACGGTCTGCCCGCCGCGCAGTACTCCACCGCCAGGGATATGGCCATTGCCGCGTGCTACGCCTACAACAACCGCATCATCCGCAGCCTCATCAACACCCCGCAGTACACCTTCACCAAGGCGGACGGCAGCACGCGCACCATCCGCTCCACCAACAAGCTGCTGGGCAAGTACCCCTGGGTGCAGGGTATGAAGACCGGCTACACGAATGCGGCCGGCAAGTGCCTGATATCCTGCGGCTCATACAACGGAAGCGCCGTGGTGGTGGTGGTGCTGGGCAGCTCCAACGCCAAGGTGTGGGACGAGTCTCTCAAGTACCTCAAATGGGCGCTCGGCATGGCATGACCCTGCCCCTTTGCTTGCCATACAGGTCTTTTTTCCTTTCCTTATCCCGCCCCGCCGCATATAATAGCCGCTGGTAGACAATATGGCTTCCGGCAACAACAGGAGACGAACCACCCGCACGACGAAGGACCGTCAGCTGTGGGGCAATCTCTTTGACAAAAACGCGGATGCCGGGCAGGACATCAACAACACCTCCTTCTACCAGGACCCGCCGGAGGAACCGGCACCGCCCGCACCGGAGGAGCCGCGGCTGCGCCGCCCCCTCTGGGCGGATTTCAACATCTGGGCCCTTTGCGCCACCTCCATCTTCCTGATTTTTGCCGGCATCCTCTACTGGCTTGTCATCAGCATGTGGGTGCCGCAGGATTTGAAGGACATTGCCGGGTACACGGACAAAGGCGCGGCGCGCGACCTGACCGCCCTGCTGCGCAACGCGAACGGCGGGGAAGTGGTGTTCACGGAGGCGGAAATCAACCGCTACCTGCGGGATACCTGCCGCATGCGCCAATCCGGCATCATGGCCATCATCTCCCACAGTGAGGGCGTGGCCATGCGCATCCACAACGGCTACTGCGAAATCATCATCGACCGCATCATCGGCTCCAACCTGCACCAAACCACCTCCGTGTTCATCACCTTCCGGCGTGTGAACGAGCACGGGCGCCAGGTGGTGCGCGCGGATTTCAGCGGCGGCGAGCCCATGCTGGGCAGCACGCCGCGCGGCGGGCGCATCGGCTGCGTGGACTTGCCGCAGCACTGCATGCGCATGCTGCAGCCCTCCGTGGAAACGCTGCAGTCCTGCTATGCAGACTTCTTTGAGATCATCCGCGAGCGCGGGTACTTCCCCACCTTCACCAAGGGAGCGAACGGGCAGGACTCCACCGTGCTGCTCTCTCCCGTCAATTCTTATTAGAAACCAGAAACCAAACCATCCGTCATGAAACAACACCGCATCATCACCACCGCACTGGCTGTTCTGGGGGCATGCACGCTCAGTTCCTGCATCCACCAGATTTTCATCCAGCAGTTCACGCGCGACATCTACCCCGGCGAGCGCCCGCCGCACGTCATCAAGGATGTGAACGGCTCCCCCGCCACCCAGCGCTGGCTGCCCACCGATCCCATTGCCCTGCCGCCCTCCGGCAACGAGCTGAACAAAATCAAGTACGGCAGCGACGGCACCCCCTACGGCATCCCCAGCAACTTTGCCGGCATCGTGACCTCCCCGCATTCCCCCCACCACCAGCTGGACTGCACCGACTGCCGCCCCAACCAGAAGGTATGGGACCCGTACGCCCGCAAGCCCTTCTACATTCCCCGCACCTACACGGTGGACTAAACAGCGATGGCGGAAGCGCCCCCCCAGCAGGCCAAGCCGAGCCTTGGCCACCGGCTCTCCGCATGGGCCTACCAGGCGTTCTGCGGCTTGCTGCGCATCACGGATGTCCGCGCCGTGGCCCTGTTCGGGCGCGGTGCGGGATACCTGGTGTGGCTCTGCGCACCCTCGCGCCGCCGCATTGTAGCGCGCAACCTGCGCATTGTGCTGGATCCCGCGCTGCGGCCGGACAAGCTTTCCTCCATGGTGCGCCGCAACATGGTGCGCACCACCATGAACCTGTTCTGCTCGCTCAAAACCGGCCTGATGAGCGAGCGTGAGATGGAGGCATCCATCCGTGTGCTCGGGCGGGAGAACTTTGAGAACCACGGCATAGGCGGGCAGTGCGGCATTGCCTGCATTCCGCATGCGGGCAACTGGGAGGCGCTGGCGCGCATCCGCACCTGCTTTCCCAAGGTGGAGCACTACGGCTCCATGTACCGGCGGCTGAGCAACCCGCTCATGGAGCGCATGGTGTACAAGGCACGCACCCACTACGGCTGTGAGATGCTCAGCAAGGAGGACGGCCTGCGCGCCGTGCTGCGTTTCGCCAAGGGGGGCGGCCTGCTCGGCGTGCTGAGCGACCAGTTCACCAACGAGGGCGTGTACGTGCCCTACTTCAACAAAATCACCGGGGTAACCCCGCTGCCGGCCCTGCTGTACCGCCGCTGCAAGGGGAAAGGCACCTTCTTCTCCGTGTTCACCCGCAACACCGGGCTGGGACGCTGGGATACCGAGATGGGGCGTGAAATCCCCGTGCCGGAGGGTTGCGACAGCACCGTGGCGCTCACCATCCTCGTGAACCGAGCCCTGGAAAAGTGCCAGATGGAAAACATCCTGGACGGCTTCTGGATGCACCACCGCTGGAAATCCACGGATCAATTCGTACCGGAGCAGGATGCGGAGGACTGGAAGCTCGCCATGGACCGCCCCGGCCTGCTGCCCTTCCGCATCATCGTGTGCGTGCCGGAGGAGTTCGAGGAGGCCCTGCTGCTCATCCCCGCCCTGCGCGTGCTTGCCGCATGCCGCCCGGATGCCCAGCTCAACATCGCCTGCCCGCAAGAGCAGCTCGCCTTCTGGAAAACGCAGGACTACGCGGCGCACGCCGTGAGCACGGACGGCCCCACCCCGGCCTCCGCCCAGCTGGAGGAGGACGAGCTCTACAAGGATGGGCCGTACGACTACCTCTTCATGTTCAGCGAGAACAAGCGCGTCTTCCGCGACCTCACGCGCCGCCTGGGGCCAATCTATGTGAGCGGCTTTGCAGAAAACCCGCTGGCCGGGCCCAAGCGCGCCTTCCGCACCAAATTCACCGGGCTGCACTACGCGGCCCCGCGCCACCGCTCGCAAGACTACCTGGCGCTTCTGGAGCGCGCGCACCACATCACCCTGCCGCCTTTCCAGTACACGCAGGAAGGCTACGGCAGTGATACCGCCGCGGGAGATTTCATCGCCCCCTTCTCCACGCTGGGAGAGGCGGATTCCTGGGCGGAGGAAAAGTGGGCGGAGCTTTGCGCCGCACTGAATTCCCCCGCCCTGCTCGCCCTGCCGCAAGACCGCGAACGCGCGGAGAACCTGGCGCGCCGCCTCGGCATCCCCTGCCTCATCTGCGCGCCGGAAGAGCTGCACCTCCACCTGGGCCCCAACTGCCGCCTGTTTGCCGTGGACGGCCTGCTGCCGCAGCTGGCGGCCCTCTGCGGCACGCCCTGCCGCGTCATCATGGCCAGCCGCCTGGCAGACCGCTACCGCCCGCTGGGGGACGGCCACCGCGCGGTGTACCGCCACCTGCCGTGCCACCCGTGCCACCTGGCGGCGTGCGACCAGCCCGCGCCCTGCACGGCGGATATCACGGCGGATGACCTGCTGCGTTAGAGTTTTGCCTTGCATGTGCGCCCAATTCTGCGATAATCCCCGCGCACTTCCATAACCATGCTGAATCAGGAAATCATCATTGAGGCGGAAACCGCCGGCATCCAGATTCCCGGGGGAAATGCCGTTATTTTGCCGGAGGGCTCGCGCATCTACATCACCCAGAGCCTCGGCAACTCCATCACCGCCGCCACGGATATCGGCCTCGTCCGCATCTCCAGGGAGGAAGCCGCACGCGCAGGTATCATCCCGCCGGAGGACGCCAAGCCCGCGGCAGATGAAAACCTCACCCTGGAGGAACGCGTCTGGAACGTCCTGCGCAACATCTACGACCCCGAAATCCCCGTGGATATCGTCAACCTCGGCCTCATCTACGGTGTGGAAATCATTCCCCAGCAGGAGGGCGGCGCCCAGGTCAACGTGCAGATGACCCTCACCGCCCCCGGCTGCGGCATGGGCCCCCACATCATGGCGGAGGCGGAGCTCAACATCGCCGCGCTCGACGGCGTCAAGAACGTCGATATCGAATTCGTCTGGGACCCGCCGTGGAACCAGGACATGATGTCGGAGGAGGCGCGCATGCAGCTCGGCTACATCTAATCAACCAACCACCGCACCCCATGGGCAAGATATCCATAGAGCTCACAGAGGAGGAAATGCGCAACCTGGCAGAGGTGAGCGCCATGGCCCTCACCATGCTCGGCCAGGGCATGCAGGAATCCCGAGATCCCCGCGTGGACGACTGGCACCGCCTGCTGGTGGATATCCTGAAAGCCGCCCACACCATCCCCGGCATTGCCAAGGACATGGAGATGAACCCGGACTGCGGGTACTGGTTCTTCAAGCACGCCTACGTGGACCGCGCCTTCTACTCCGATTTGCTCGACGAGGTCCGCGACGCCGTCTTCTGGGAGGAGCTCGTGGCCCGCATGGCCGCACAGAGCCTCGCGGAAAGCATTGGCCCGGATGCCGTGGACAACATGGACCCGCAAGAGCGCACCGCCCGCCTCTCCTCCATGGAGAAGGCCCTCTGGAACGAGGTGACCCGCCACGGTATCGACCGCCTCTTCTTCATGCTACCCCCGGAGGAAGCGTGAGTGATTTTTCTTGCCACGGGGCCCGCAGTGCGCTATCATCTGCGCGCACGCCGCTTTTGGCCTGTACCATGGATGGGTGGCAGAGTGGTTTAATGCAGCGGTCTTGAAAACCGCCGAAGGTTATGCCTTCCGTGAGTTCGAATCTCACCCCATCCGCTCAACAAGAGCCGTTTATCCCACCCAACAGGGGGAAGCGGCCCTTGTCGTTTCAAGGCTTTGCTTAAATCGGGCTCAATCGGGCTCAATGCACATGTGGCCCAATAAATGGCTTCATGTTTTTCAACGAGTTGATGGGCAAATGTTAGGGAAATCGCCCAAACTTGAAGCCCCGCTCTTTGGATTTTATCAGTAAAGGCGGCCGGAGACGTGCAACGGGATAGTGGAGCCACCCCCCATCCGTCCGTCTACGCCAAGGCTACGCCGAGATAAAACGCCGAGGCAAGCATGCCACCGTGGGTTACACCCACGTTGACACGTGGGGCGAATTTTTGCTAACACCCTGCATCCGCAGGGTGACGCTTCCGCGTTCACATGGCTGCAACAGTAATGGTCCGCGCCATATGAAAGGATGCTTCAAACACACGCCAATGCCTGCCCCGCAAAGCGGGGCAATACGTAGGAACGCGCCCAAAGGGCGCGCTATATGTGGAGCCATTCCGATGGCGTCTCAAAGTTAGCCCAGTGCGGAAGCGCTGGGGGTAACCACCGTCCTAACGTCTCCGTACCGAACCCCGCTCTGCGGGGTGGATGACGTCTCCCGTTGCACGTTTCAAGCCGCCTTTACTGATAAAATTCAAAGAGGGGGGCTTCAATTTTGGGCGTTTTTCCTAACGATTGCCCATCAGCTCGTTGCAAAATGTGAATCCATTTATTGGAACACATGTGGACAAAGAGAAGCCCCGCCCGTTGAGAAGCGAGTGGGGTTTCCTGATTGATTGAATGATTGATTACTTGCGGCGGCGGCGGGCGCAGAGACCAGCGAGGGCCAGCATCCGTCTCCGCTGAAGCTACGCCGAGACAAGGGGGCTTACTTGCGTCGCTTCCGCATGCAGAGCCCAACCAGCGCAAACAAGCCCAGGGAGCCTGTGGTCGGTTCGGGGACGCTCTTCTGCACCTTGCCCACGAGGCAGATGTTGTCGTAGTTGCACACCACGCCGACTTGGTTCATGTCAAGAGCAGAAAAAGCGTCCACCAAGCCCACGAACTTGACATCCGTGTTGCCCAGCTGAACAGTGCTGCCCGCCTCTTGTCCGAAGAGCTGGAAGGAGCCATAGTCGGAATCTATCTCTATACCTGAATGACAAAGTGTTATGGAGCCGCCGCCCTCAACGGAGAAAGTATCTTCCCACTTTGTTATCACCGCGTCAACCGTGGAGGTTATGTTGAGCACGCCAGAATCGGGCGTATCCAAAGTATGCATAGTTGTCAACACAAAGTCGCCACGAAAATCAAGCGTTAAGCATTGAGAACCGCCCGCACGAAAAATAGCAAGTGTTATTTGAGCATCTACGATAACCGTTGCTTCCTGCTCGGGGACATCCAGCCTATCGCCTTCATAATAGTCGCTGACCTTGTAAACGGTTTCAGCGAACACCTGCCCGCCCAACAGGGCGGCGGCCAACATGGTGAGAAACAGATTGTGTTTCATGGTTGTAATCGGTTTTTGTTTTTGGAAGTGCTGCGGGCGCAACTGTACCCGCGCGTTCGGAGGACAGTCTACAGTATTTGCAATACTGTAGGCAAGCCCAAAGTGTGTTTTTCTTTGATTTTTTCAGAGGAGCAGCCAGCCGTCCGAACGGGAGAACCCCGTGTGCTGATTCACCCCTGTGTCTCTCAAATCCTACAGCCATGCGGTTTCTCAGCCCTCCGTGCGTCTACAGTATTGCAAATACTTATGCGCTCCAGCACCACGCTGATTTGCCCCCGTGCTGCCCTCTAAAGCCCCAGTGGGGCGTTTTCCCGCCCGTTCTGGACAACCTCTCCACTAGACGAGTCAACAGGGTTGCAGGGGGTATGCTAGCCATTATGCGCGCAGAATTTGACAAAATAGTCAGCACGCACGCCGCTTTTGGCCTGTACCATGGATGGGTGGCAGAGTGGTTTAATGCAGCGGTCTTGAAAACCGCCGAAGGTTATGCCTTCCGTGAGTTCGAATCTCACCCCATCCGCACCTTTTTGACGCGCGCGTGCAAAAAAATCACTTTTTTTGCATTTTTTTGGACAATTCGGGGTGCTGCGTGCTTATAAGGGTATGGAGAAGGTGCGTGAGCACTTCCTCCTTTACACAACAATCATCCCATCCCATACAATAGAGCGCCGGCGGTAACCACCGTCCTAACGTCTCTACACCGAAAACGGCCGACGGCTGTAAGGCCGGTTAGCCAGCCGCGCAGCGGCTGCCCGCAGGG
>JAZLHB010000186.1:0-2372 GCA_045616565.1 Akkermansia sp.
CGCACCCTTACCCCCTCCAGGCTAGGGTAGTATGGGGTGGGCTTGATACCCTGCAAAGCCTTTTTGCCGAATAGCTGCCCTTGTCCTCGGCATCCCCGCCCATTTTGCACCCGTCGCCGCTACAAATCTGCCGGAGCGGCGGAATTGTTGCGCTCGTACTTTAAAGGTGGGATACCCCTTTTGCTTGAGGAATACGGTCTCACGCGATAAGTGATTTTGACAAGGCCGGGGAAAGTGTGCCCGGCAGGAGAAAGACATCGGAACTGGAGGACAGGTTTGCCACCGTGTGGGATGCGCTCGGTGGGCCGGAGCTGGTGCGGGAGTACCGCTTCGACAAGACGCGCCGCTGGCGTGCGGACTTTGCGTGGGAAACGGCGCGGGTGCTGGTGGAGGTAGAGGGCGGCGTGTGGAACCGGGGGCGGCACCTGACACCTGGCGGGTTCATCAAGGATGCCGAGAAGTACCTGGAGGCCACGCTGCAAGGATGGGCGGTGGTTCGGCTGGTGGACAGCCAGCTCACGCCGGGGGTGCTGAAACGAATACTGGACTATGGGCGGGAGCGAGAGCGAATACTTGGAGAGCCTGTGGCGTGAGGCGTTCACGCCGCCGGAGCGCAAGCCCGTGTGGCAATGGGCGGAGGAGCACATCGAGGGCATCCCGTACTCGCCCATCCCCGGACGCTTCCAGAGCGTGAACTCCCCGATGCTGCGCGAGGTGATGCAGGAGATGGTGAACCCGCGAACCCGTGTCATCTCTATCATTGCGAGCGTGCAGAGCTCGAAGTCCACCGCGATTGAGATTGCCCTGTGCTACATCGTGGCGAACATGCCGGGGCCGACGCTGTGGCTCGACCAAAACGACGACGATGCCAAGGACCAGGCCGAGGGGCGGTTGAGAAAGCTGTTCGACTGTTGCCCGCCCGTGAAAGCCCTCTACCCCGGCGACCGCTACAAGCTCCGTAACACGACCATCCAATTCGCCAATGGCATGACCTTGTGGGTCGCGGGGGCGTACAACAAGTCCAACCTGCAGCGGCGTTCCATCCGCTGGCTGATTGGAGACGAAACGTGGCGGTGGCCGCAGGGCCACATGGCCGAGGCGGAGGCGCGCACCACGGCGTTCGGGTGGCTGGGCAAGTGCATCTTCTGTTCGCAGGGCGGCTTTGCCGGAGACGACACGCACACGAAGTACGCGACCACGGATCAGCGGGAGTGGATGTTCCGGTGTCCGCATTGCGGCACGCTCCAGCCCTACGTTTGGAACTGCATCGAATGGGACAAGGAGTGCAAGGACGCGGAGGGGCATGTGGACTTCCGCAAGCTGCGGGCGAGCACCTACATGCGCTGCGCCAACTGCCAGGCGCGCTTTGCTGACCGAGACGATGTGCGCCGCGACTTGAACGAGGGGGCGGTGTTCGTGCCGCAGAACCCCAAGGCTGCGACCGAGTACGTGGGCTTCCATTGGAACGCGCTCGCCACGATGTCGTGGGGGATGCTGGCGGAGCTGTACGTGCGCGCGAAGATAGCGGCGAAAAAGGGCGACTATTCCCAGCTCCAGCAGTTCTACCAGAAGCGGCTGGCGCTGCCCTGGGATGACTACCAGGAGGACTACCACATCGAGACGACGCCCTCGGACTACCGCATGGGAGATTCCTGGGAGCGGGAGGGCAACATCGGGGGCATCCCGCTGCGCATCCTGACGGTGGACGTGCAGCGAGACTCCTTCTATGCGGTGGTGCGGTCGTGGGCGAACGACGGCGGCTCGCGGCTCATCCATTGCGCGCATGTGCTGACTTGGGAGGACGTGCAGAACATCCAGCGGCGGTTCGGTGTCCACCACAGCCTGTGCTTCGTGGACTGCGGCTACTCCACCTACGAGGTGTACACGCATTGCTCGGAGAACGGCTGGACCGCGCTGATGGGCGACCGCCGCAACACGTTCACGCACCGCCCGACCGGGAGCACCAAGCCCGTGGAACGCTTCTACTCGCCGCGCCGGAAAATCAACCTGGGCATGGGGCCGGGAGGGATGCGGAGCTGCAACATGCACTTCTGGAGCAACCTGAACATCAAGGACGCGCTGAACCGTCTGCGCCGCAACGAGAACGGCACGGTATGGGAGGTTCCCAGCAACGTGCCGCAGGAGTATCTGGACATGCTGGATTCCGAGTACCGCGCCCAGGAAAAGGGGCGGTGGATATGGAAGCAGATTGGCGAACGCGCGAACCACTACCTAGTGTCTTGTCAAGTTAATCCTTGATAATAGTGGATGGCTGTGCCATAATGCCCTTGCCATGTTGAAAAAGAACATTACCGTACCCGCTGCCGACATTGCCGAATTGCGCAAGATGGTCAAAAGCGCCACCGCAGAGG
>JAZLHB010000187.1:0-4507 GCA_045616565.1 Akkermansia sp.
GTGCCCTCCTGGTCCTCGATGGCGGTGTACTGGTTGAGCTGGTTGGCGGTGTATATTTCGTATCCGTCCATACGCTGCTCCATGCGGCGGTTGCCAATGTTATCGTAGTCCCATCCGTTGAGGCCGGTGCCGTCCACCACGTCGCTGATGAGTTCGCTGCGGTCGTTGTAGGTGAACACATCGTTGCGGGTAGCACCCTGCCGCGCGAGCGTGCGGGAAGTCGGGCGGCCCAGGGTGTCGTACTGGTATGCGCGGCGGGCCACGAGGGTGTTGCCGCGCTTGTAGTCCATCTGGGTGAGGAGGTCGCGGTGCTGCTCGTAGCTTTGGGTAAGCGTCATGCCGTTGGGCTTGGTGAGCGTTTGCAGGAGGTGCGTGCCTTGCAGATACCCATACGTGAACTGCTTTTCCTGTCCTCCGTGGAGGAAGCCCGCGCCGCTGATGCGGCCATCTGTGCCGTAGGCGGTGGAAACGGTCTGCTCGGTAACTCCGTTCTTAGCGTAGGTGTAGCCCGTGGAGCGCCCCAGGGAGTCGCGCGTTTCCGTGACGAGATGGGTGACACCCTCCGCGAGCAGTGAATCCGTCTCCCGCTCGCCGTAGGCGTTGTAGCCGATGGAGCGCACGCCCGCATCGTCCGTCACCTGGGTGAGCTGGCCAAGGTGGTTGTACACAAAGCTCTCCGCCGTGGTGGAATCGCTGTACGTGATGCCCAGCAGGAGGCCGCGCGCGTGCTCGTAGGAACAGGTCTTCACCTGTTCGCGTGCATCCGTCTCCGTAGCCAAGCGGTTGAAGGCATCGTAGGTTTTGACCGTTCCCTTGCCGTCGGCGTAGGTCTTGGAGACCTCCAGCCCCGTGGTGGCATGGTAGGCCCAGGTGGTCACGTCTCCGTCCGTGCGGGATGAGGGATCCGTGGTGATGGTCTCCGTGCCCGCGCGGAAGGTGGTGAGCGAGGTCATGCGGTCGGCATCGTCATAGCCGAAGCAAGCAGGCTGAATAGCCGTTCCCCATTCCGCCACCTTGCGCCCGCGGATGTCGTACTTGTAGCAGGCGGTCTTGCCGCAGGCGTCTGTTACAACAGAGGGCTCATCGAAGTAGGGATTGTATGCGGTGGTGGACGTGTTGCCTGCGGCATCCGTGACGCTGACGGTGCGGCCGACGATGTCCGTGTAGGTGGTGGTGGCATTGCTGCGACCGTTCGTTCGGGTGAGCTCCAAGCCCGTCTCCGTGAACCGTCGGGACTGCGTGGAAGCCACGCCCGCGTGGTCGGACTGCGAGACGGTGAAGCCATCCACCATCACACGGTGGGCGGTGATGGAGCTGGTGGGAACGGAGCTGTAGGAATCCTTGACCGTGCCTACACCATACTCCGTCCACTCGGTGCTTGTCAAGCCCCGTTCATCGATGGCAACCGATTTTTCCGCCAGCGTGGAAGAAAGGCTGCTGATCAACTTCTTGCGTGTGGAGGTGAGCGCCGTGCCTGCGGCATTGTAGCGCGTGCGGGTGGTGACGGAATAGACACCGTCCGTACCTTCCTCCACTCCGTAGGCGAATTCCTCTACAGGGGAGTTGAGCGGCGAGGGCTTCTCGTCCAGCGCCCAGGTTTGGCGGGAGAGATTGCCGAATGAGTCGTACTCGTACAGGGTGGAAGCGGTGGGCGTGGTGCCCGCGCCGGTGTCCTTGTAGGAGCGCGTGAGCTGACCTCGGTTGTTGTACTCGCTGCGCGTGTAGATGAACCCTGTGGTGGAGGCCTCGGCTTCCACCACGGTCTCCCCGAAACCGTTCTCCAGGGTTTGGGAGAGGATGCTGTCGTCCGCCAGGCGCACGGTGGTGCGCATGCGTCCTTCGCTCACATCGTAGGCGTACTTGAGCTCGCGCTGCCCTGTGCCGGAGACGCGGGCGGTGCTGCCGTCCGTGTTTCGGGTGGTGACAAGCGTGGCACCGGAAGGCGTGGTCTGCGTGGTGGTGAGGCCATCCGCGCTGTAGGCGGTGGTGGTGGTGCGGCCCAGGGCATCCGTTTGGGAGACGATGCGGCCCAGGGCATCATACGCGGTGCGGGAGACGGTGGTGAGCGCGCCCGCGCGGGTGGTGGTGGCGGGGGCGCGGCCTTCGGCATCACGCACATACTCCGTGATGGTTTCCGGGGTGATGCAGGTGTCGCCATCGTACACGGCGGCGCGGGTGGTCTCCACCAGCATGCGGGCGGAATCGTAGGCGTAGTCGGTGGTGACGCCGTCCTCGTCCGTCTCGCTCAGGATTGCGCCCGTGCATATCAGGGTTCGGGAGGAGGAGCGTCCGTTGTCGTGCAGTGTGGCAATCCTGCGGTTCTGGCAGTCGTAGGTATGGGTGGCGCCGGAAAGCGGCAGCCAGTCACCATCCGTCGAGAGGGCGTAGCGCTCCTCCCTGAGCAGGTTGCCCTGGTCGGAGAAGTAGCGCACGTTGCGGGTCGAGAGCCCGGGTGTTGGCACGCCGCCCGCGCGGGTTTCCTCAGTCACGCGGTAGAGCGCGCCGTACTGGGAGGAAGCCTCGTAGGCATAGTGGGTCTGCACGCCGTTGACATCCTGGCGCATCTTGATGCGCCCGCGTGCGAAGACATTGGAGGCGGCGGCGAGCCAGGTTTCCTCCACGGTGAGATGCTCTGCGCTGCCGGATGCGGAGGTGGTGCGCACCTCCACGCGCTTGACATCGGCGGTTTCAATGTAGGTGTACTCCGTGTCGCGCACGGGATAGACCTGCCTGTCGGCCCCCACGGCCTGCACATGGGAGGAAACGGGATCCAGGCGGTAGCGGCCGGGTTCGTCACGGTACTCGGTGCTTTGCAGCATCCTGCCGCCCTGCGCCCAGGGCTCGGAAGAGAGAAGCTGCCGGCAGTTCGCATCGTGCCGGAACTCGTGCACCGCTCCGGTCGGGGAGACGCTCTTCACCATGTTGCCGGTTTCATCGTACTCGAACGTGGTGGTGGCGGCCTCTGGAGTGTCGTACCCGTCCGTGTGGCTGGCAATCTGCGGGCCCAGGTCGGTGAGTTGGTAGACGTCGCACTCGCGCGAGGTCATGACGGAGCCTTTGGAGCGGGTGGTGACCACGCGGTAGGAATGAGCGTCTATCTGCCGGCGCACGCGCTGTTCAGAGACGGCGGTCTCCCCGGAGCCCGTGGTCATGCTCCACACACCGCCCGCATAGCACCAGGTGGTCACAAAGTCCGGCATGGATGCGGGCAGGGAATTGTCCCGCTCCGCCACGCTCACGGTACCCGCGGTGGAGTCGCCGCCCACGGTGAAGGTCTTGAAGGGGGTGCCGGTCACCGTGTAGGGGGAGGCCGCGTCAACGGGCGGCGTCACCTGGTTGGGCAGGTAGAGCGAGATGGTGTAGCCCAGTCCGGCGGCATTCGGCACGATGTCCGCCAGACCGTCCCACGCGCTCCACACCTGGCGCACGTTGTCGTCCTCATCTCGCACCACGGCCAGCTTCCGGAGCGCATCCGCCGCTGTCAGCACATAGCCGAACTCCGTGATGTAGGCGGCAAACTTGCAGGTCTGCAAATCGTAGAATGCAGCCGAGCCGTCCGCCGAGCAGATGCGCAGGTAGGAGGCGTGTGCAAGGTCGGTCTCCACGCTTTCATCCGTGGCAATGTCCGTGACAAAGCGCACGATGTCGCTTGTGTCTGAGAACACGCCCGCGCCCATGGCGCTCCTGCCGTCGCCGGAGCAGAGGTACACCGTGTACGCATTGCCCGTGTACACGGCAAAGGACTCGTTGGGTGCAATGGAAGCAGACTGGGGCCGCACGCAGGAGCACACCGGGTGGCTCACCGCCAGCCCCGCGTGGGAAAGGGTGTCCGCCGTATGGGTGTAGGAGAGCAGCTCCAGGCGCGCCGCAGGTACACCCGCCATGCCGCGGAACGCACCGAAGATGAAGGAAAACTCCATGTACTCCGGCTCCGCGTGCCGTATCACGGACGAGCCGCCGCCGGAGGAACCGCCCGTTGCCACGCTGCGGGCGTTGGCCGCAACCTGCGGATCACCCCCTCTCTGGGTGTCTTTTTCACAGGCGCATGTGGCCTTCTTCTTCACATTCATGTTATCCGGCAGGGAAACGCGAGCGGCGGGAAGCACCCCAACCGAGCCCCGGAGAATGGAAACATTACCGGTGGGCAAGGGGTAGAAGTTGATGTTGAGGTGAATGATGGCGCACCGGTATACACCCGCCGGTGGCGTGTATGGAGCTACAGAAAAATCATGGAGGCTCCCCGGGTGGAGATCGATGAACACCTTCCCCGGCAAAAGCATCCCCACAAAATCATCCACCGAGCCGGAAGCCTGCACCGTCTGCGTTCCGTCCATATACACCTTTCTGAATATCGGGGGATTGATATCGAACATGTTGCTCTGAACCCCGGCGTAGTAGTTGAGCTGGATGACATCCGGATAGTGTTCCTGGTCGTCGATAAGCTCGACGGTGCTGGAGGGCTGCCGCCCCCGCAGAATGCAGTTGTCAATGTGGAAAATGAGGTTTC
>JAZLHB010000188.1:0-1263 GCA_045616565.1 Akkermansia sp.
CTGACAATCAGGGACACACCGTACAACGAGATTGACGTGGTGCTGGAAATCGACTGCCCCGTGGTGTGGTGTCCGCAGTGCAGGAAATACCACCGCGTGCGTCCGCAGGCCGTGCATCCCAAGCGAGCCTTGACGTGGCGGTTCATGAAGCTGCTCTGCATACTGATGACGGAATGCTCCGCCCGCACGCTTGCACAACAGTTCCGCATATCCGAGCGCAGCGTGCTGCGGGCGGAGAAGGAGGTGCTCGCGATTATCGACAAGGCCAGGCCGGTGAGCATGAAGGGACGCAGTGCAATCATCATCGACGAGAAGTACCTGGGCCACAAGCGCAAGTTCGTCACATGCGTGGTGGACGTCTACACGGGCGAGCTGCTGTGGATGGCCGGGGGCAAGGGAAGCGCCAGCCTGGACGGCTTCTTCGCCATGCTCACGGAGGATGAGCTGGAGGGCATCAAGGTGGTGAGCGTGGACCGCGGCAACGCGTATGTGAAGGCGGTGCGCGAGCACCTGCCGCACGCCGAGCTCTCCTTCGACCCGTTCCACGTCATCAAGAACATCAACGACGCCGTCACGGAGGTGCGGCGCGACCAGTGCGCCAAGGCCGGCAAGGAGCACAAGAGAATCATAAAGGGCATGCGCTACGCCCTGCTCAAGGCTCAGGAGAATGTCTCGGACAGGCAGCGCCCGAGGCTTGCAACCCTGCTGGAAATCAACGCCCCCATCAACACCGCATACGTGCTCAAGGAACAGGCTCGCGAGATGTACAAGCTCTACTACTTCAGCGATGCCGTGCCCGCGCTGCAGGAATGGCTGGAACTGGCGAGGCAGTCCGGGCTGAAACCCTTCCTGCGCCTGGCCAAGGGCATGGCGCGCGATGCCGGGTACATCCTCAACTACTTCTGCTACAAGCTCACCTCCGGCAGGATAGAGGGCGTCAACTCCATGATTGCGCGCGTGCTGCACAAGACGCGCGGAGTGGGCTCCGTGGGCTACCTGCGCCTCAAGCTGCGCGCGCTCACCTCTCCCGTATTCCGCTTCCTCATGGACAGGGAAACGCGCCTCGCCTGAACAACGCCCGCCCTGCGGGACAGGGGGCGGCTCATTGCCGCCTCCCCCTTTCCCGCACCCTTACCCCCTCCAGGCTAGGGTAGTATGGGTTGGGCTTGATGCCCTGCAACGCTTTTTGCCGGATAGCTGCCCTTGTTCTCGACACCCCGCCCATTCTGCACCCGTAAGCGCGACAAATCTGCCGGAGCGGCC
>JAZLHB010000189.1:0-4117 GCA_045616565.1 Akkermansia sp.
AATGAATGGCGGCTTGCTTCATGTCCTTTTTCACGCCGACACCGTTGGCGTAGAGGCGTCCGAGCATGGCTTCTGCCTCGGAAAAACCCTGTTCTGCCGCCAAGCGGAACCACTTGGCCGCTTCCGTCGGGTCTTGGTTCATGCCATTGCCGAGGAGATAGGATTGTCCGAGGTTGTATTGAGCCTGGGTATCCCCTTGCTCGGCAGCCTTGCGGAACCACTTCACCGCTTCCGCCATGTCCTGTTCCACACCGAAACCTTGGAGATAGCATTTGCCGAGGTTTGATTGGGCCTCGGCATTTCCTTGCCCGGCGGCCTTCCTGAACCACCCGACGGCTTGCTCCATATCCTGCGGGCAGCCTGAGCCGTTTGCACAGAATTCGCCAAGGATGCACTGGGCCTCAGCCTCACCCTGTTCTGCCGCCAGGCGGAACCACTTGGCCGCTTCCGCCAGGTCCTGGTTCACGCCATTGCCGTTGTAGTAGCATGTGGCGAGGATGTTTTGGGCCTCTGCATCCCCATGCTCGGCAGCCTTGCGGAACCACTTCACGGCTTCCCCCATGTCCTTTTCCACTCCAAGGCCCTCGGCGTAGCATTTGCCGAGGTTTGATTGGGCCAGGACATCCCCATGCTCGGCAGCGGCACGGAACCACTTCACGGCTTCCCCCATGTCCTTTTCCACTCCAAGGCCCCCGGCGTAGCATTTGCCGAGGTTGGTTTGGGCCTGGGCATCCCCATGCTCGGCAGCGGCACGGAACCACCGAACCGCTTCCGCCATGTCCTGTTCCACACCGAAACCTTGGATATAGCATTTGCCGAGGTTTGATTGGGCCTCGGCATTTCCTTGCCTGGCAGCCTTCTTGAGCCACTCTGCAGCCTGCTCCCGGTCCATGGACACCGCCTCGCCTTTGGCGTAGAATACGCCGAGAATGCATTGGGCCTCTGCCTCCCCCTGTTCCGCAGCCTTGCGGAACCACTTCACGGCTTCCGCCTTGTCCGTGACCACTCCGGTTCCCCCAGCGTAGCATTTGCCGAGATAGGTTTGAGCCTCTGGCAAACCCTGTTCCGCTGCCAGGCGGAACCACTTGGCCGCTTCCTTCAAGTCCTTTTCCACACCCAAGCCGTTGGCATAGTATTTGCCGAGGTTGTGCTGGGCAACGGCATCCCCTTGTTCGGCCTCCTTGCGGTCGCGGCTGACAGCTTCAGCTATGTCCTCTTGCCCGCCTTTGGGGAAAATATGATCGAGCATGGCCTGCGCCTCCGGCAAACCCTGTTCCGCGGCCTTGCGCAACCACTTCACGGCTTCCCCCATGTCCTGTTCCACGCCTTCGCCCTTGGCGTAGAATTGAAAGAGCATGGCTTGGGCCTGGGGGTCACCTTTCCCGGCGGCCCCCCGGCACCATTTCACGGCTTCCTTCATGTCCTGCTCCACGCCTTCGCCCTTGGCGTATAAGAGAGAGAGCATGGCTTGGGCCTGGGGGGCACCTTTCCCGGCGGCCTCCCGGCACCATCTCACGGCTTCCTTCATGTCCTGTTCCACGCCGGCACCCTTGTAGTAGCACAGGGCGAGCTTGCCCATGGCCTCTGCGTTCCCCTGTTCTGCGGCTTTGCGGAACCACTTGTAGGCATGCTCCATATTGATTTCCGTCCCCACGCCTCTGGCGTAGCAGAGAGCGAGATTGCACTGGGCCTCTGCGTTCCCCTGTTCGGCGGCGGTTTGGTATTTCTGGAACTCGCTTGCAGAAATTTCTGCAAACAGCGGCTGCAACGCTATCAGGGTGGCGGCTGCAAGTGAATGGATTTTTTTGCTCATCGTCATGTAATGTTTTGAAATCAAGTTTAGGTCACTCTACTCCCTTTAAGCAGGAAGTCTAGCTGAATGTCGAATTTTTGCAAAGAAATTGAAAAAAACGACAAGAGTTCAGCGGTAAGTCAGCTCATGATAAAATACCCGCCGCACAGGTTGACGATGATGAGAATATCATAGGGAATGGTGAGGATGAAGATGGAGAGGAGCTTGTGCTTCTGCGGGACAAAGACGAGAATGAGGGAGAGCAGGAAAAGCGCGAGTAGAACAATCCCGAGTGCGAGCGCGAACGGATTGGCAATGTCATCTACAAGCACGGCCAACATAAAAAGGATGCTACCCAGGGAGAACGCGGCAGATGAGCGCAGCAGGATTGTTTTCTTCCACTTTTCAAGGCTTCCCGTGCAGATGGCGTAGGCGAGGATGATTGCCGGGAAAAATGCGATGGCGAACATCGGGATGTGCCGGCTTGCCACGTATGCCGGACCTGCGGCCGGAATTTCGGCAAACAGGTGTTGCAACTGGAACAGCGGAGCAAGTGAAAGGAAATTTTCGGTCATGGCCAAATTGCGTCGTCTCCCTTTTAGAGTGCAAGATTTGCCGTGTCGTTCAATTTTTCCTTGTGGAAACGAAAAGCCCGTCCGGTGCTACCGGACGGGCTTGAAAAGGATTTGTGCGGCAGCTTAGCTGGCGAGCACCACGGCACCGCCGAGAACGATGATGGCGATGACAATCCAGATGATGACGATGCCGCGTCCTTCGGCTGCGTCGCCGGTGCCCTGGAGGTGGCCGTACTTGCCGCGGATGCGGCCTTTCTTCATGAAGCCGTCATAGTTCTTCTGGAGGAGGGTGGCTTCAATCTGGCGCATCATGTCCAGGAGCACGCCCACCAAGATGAGCAGGGAGGTGCCGCCGAAGAACTGGGTGACCAGCTGGGACAGGCCGCCGAATACGGACAGCAGGTTGGGCAGGAAATACACCAGCGTGAGGAAGAGGGAGCCGGCAAAGGTGAGACGGCCCATGGTCTGGTCCAGGAAAGCGGCGGTGGGGGGGCCGGGACGCACGCCGGGGATGTAGCCGCCGGAGCGCTTGAGGTCCTCGGAAATCTGCGGCGGCTGGAACATGGTGGCCACCCAGAAGTAGGAGAAGAAGTAGATCATGATGGCCGAGATGATGTAGAAGTAGACATCATTCGGGGAGAGCCAGTTTTCGATGACTGCGTTGATCCAGCTGTCCGGGGAGAAGACCTGGCGCGCGAGCATCTGGGGCAGGGCCATGATGGCGGTGGCGAAGATGACGGGCATCACGCCGGAGTAGTTGAGCTTGAGGGGCAGGTACTGGGTGCCGCCCTGGGTCATCTTGCCCTGGCCGAGCACGCGCTTGGCGTACTGCACGGGAATGCGGCGCTGGGCCTGGGTGATAACCACCACGAAGGCCACCACCAGCACCATGAACAGGATGAGCGCCACCATGCCCAGGGAGCCCAGGGGATCGATTTCCGTGCCGCCGTGCATCACGCAGGTCTTCCACGCAATGGAGAAGGCGCCGGGCAGCGCGTGGATGATGTTCACGGAGATGATGAGCGAGATGCCGTTGCCCACGCCGCGCTCCGTGATCTGGTCACCAATCCACATGAGGAACATGGTGCCGGTGACGATGATGAAGACGGTGGTGAAGGCAAAGACGGTGGAATTGACGGTGGGCATCACCAGGTCCGGCACGTCCAGGCCGATGGAGCTGGGGTTGTGCAGGGTCTGGGTGAGGAAGTAGCCCTGGATGACGGCAATGATGATGGCCAGCGCACGTGTGTACTTGGTCATTTTCTGGCGCCCGCCCTCCTCACGCAGCATCTTCTGCCAGCTGGGCAGCACGGCGCCCATGAGCTGGGTCATAATGGATGCGGAGATGTAGGGCATGATACCGAGGGCGAAGATGCCGCACTGCTGCAGGCCGCCGCCGGAGAAGATGGTGAGGATGGAACCGAGGGCGCCCAGCGGGCTGTCTCCGGATTCCGCCTGCTTCTGCATGAAATCGGAAAGGGTCTGCACATCCACGCCGGGCAGGGGCAGATGCACACCCATGCGCACGATGACAATCATGGCAAGGGTAAAGAGGATGCGCGCCCGGAGCTCGGGCACCTTCATGGTGTTGGCAAACGCAGATATCATGGCTTGTCTGGGAAAAAGAACTTGGTAAGGATTCGGCAGCGTTGGTTCGCGCCGGCGGCACGCGGCCGCCTTTGCGGGGTTCAGGCTTCTTGGCGGGGGGCTCCCCCTTCCTCATCCTGCACAGTTGCCGGGCAGCGCTGCG